>JBCDIY010000077.1:0-6269 GCA_038748435.1 Pseudomonadota bacterium
AAATACAAAATACTACATTTTCACCCGAAATGCAATTAAAAAAATAAGTCTATTGCGTCTCCATCGAATAGATATTCTTTTAACATTTTCTTGTTGTTACAGCCTAACTTTGAGTAAAGATTAGCAATATAACCTTCCACAGTGCGTTTGGACAAATTTAGTTGTGTGGCAACTTCAGACATATCAAAGCCACATAGTAGATAAATTAAACATTGTGATTCCCGTGAGGAAAGTTTTTCGCAGTTACTCACATCTTTAATTTCTGAAAAATTTTCTGGGATATATTCTCGCTGGTGAATTTTTGTCGGTCTGCGTAATATATTTTGACTTGTTAAAATTTTAAAAATACCTGTAATGCCAATGATATTATTTTGATCATCAAAAACTGGCGTCTTTTTCGTAAGTACAGTCAACTGTTGGTTAAACCGATTAACAGTGGGTTCAATAACGACGACAGAATATCCTTTTTGTGCATCTCTGTCATATTTATAGTAATAATCGGCATAAACTCTTAAATTGAAGCTAAAATCATTTTGATTTAAAAGATCAGTAGGACTAGCAGCTCCGATAAAGTGTGCGAAGTTGATGTTACAGGTTAGAAACTTACCCGCCAGGTCTTTGCTGAAAATATACCCTGGAAAGTAATTGATAACTTGCTGTAGCTGTTGATTAACCATAAATATAAAAAATTATACTAAAAGATTTTATTGTATAGTTAAAAATTGCTAAAAACAACAGCATTTGTGCAAATAGCAAACAGAAATTATTTGATGATATGCTAGGAATCAATAAGTTAGGTAAACTAGAAAGATTACGTTTAGACTTATGAGAATATTAGATAAATTCCTTAGCCACTTTTATTAACTTTAAGCTTTGAACTAATCATACTGGCTAAATCAGTTTCGACTTCGTTCAAAAATGACATAAATTTTGGATCATCTTCAAAGAAATTGTATTTTAATGATTCATCAATATCTTCGATGACAAATTCAAGCGATTTTAATTCACGCTTACGGTCGCAAGCGACTAGCTCGCGGATAATGTTATTTAAATAAGTAAACTGCTTTTTGGTCACATGCGGATGAGCTATATTTGCATCATAATCGAGGTTATTATACTTATAGCTCTCAAGTTTATGAATTACATTTTGTAAATTCAGCATCTTATTAGTCTATCTTGGGGGCACACATATGTAATTTAGCTGATTTTTGTTGTTTTGCAAGGGTTGAATTATTTATGTCCTGTCATTCCGGAATTTTTTGCCGTGGAAGGCAAAAAATGTCCGGAATCCAGGTCGGCGCCAAGGATGGATTATACGAAATAATTAATGTTTTAGTATATTCTCCTGGATCCCCGCCTGCGCGGGGATGACAAGTCCGATTTATGCCACAACGCCGCCTGCGCGGGGATGACAAATCCAATTTATGCCACAACACAATTCCCTGTGAATGAATAATATTTTTTCTCTTTGTCTATTGAAAACAACACAATAACCTACGAAATAGCAACTAAATTACCAACGCATCGACAAATTCATGTACTGGCATAGTGCTTAATTGATTGACATCATCCAACATTGTAAATATTTGTTCTGCACGTTGTTTCGGGAAGCGATGCAACAAATTATTTTTAAATTTAGTCACTAATTTAGGAATGCCCTCGTCTCTGCGCTGTCTGTGACCAATCGGATACTCTACAGTAACAAATTCAGTTGCTTCCCCTGCTTGTTTAAAATGAATGCGAATACGGTTAGCAATTGAACGTTTATCTGGATCTAAATAATCTTGACTAAATTGTTTGTCCTCGGTCACATGCATTTTATCACGTAATGTGTCTATTCTTGGATCACTCGCGACGATATCTTCATAATCACTATGTTTCAAATCGCCAAAGAGTAAGCCAATGGCAATCATATACTGCAAACAATGATCTCTATCTGCAGAATTATGCAATGGGCCAGATTTACTAATAATCCTTATGGCTGATTCATGCGTTTGAATTTCAATTTTTTCAATTTCATCTAAACGCTCAATGATTTGTGGATGGAGTTTTACTGCACATTCAACCGCAGTCTGCGCATGAAATTCTGCTGGATAAGAAATTTTAAACAATACATTTTCCATTACATAAGTGCCATAATTTCGTGATTGTTTAAATTTATTGCCTTTAAAACAGACATCGTAAAAACCCCAGGTGGATGCAGTTAATGCACTTGGGTAACCCATTTCACCGGCTTTAGCCATCAATGCCAAACGCACGGCGCGACTGGTGGCATCACCGGCGGCCCAGGATTTTCGTGAACCAGTGTTGGGTGAATGACGATAAGTTCTTAAACTTTGACCATCAACAAAAGCTAACGAGACTGCATTGAGTAATTGCTCGCGACTCAGCCCCAGCAACATGCCTGCAACTGCAGTTGAGGCAATCTTTACTAAGATTACATGGTCTAGACCAACCCGATTAAAACTATTTTCTAATGCTAAAACTCCTTGTATTTCATGGGCTTTGATCATCGCTTTTAATACTGTTTCTAGCTTATATGGCACTTGGCCTAATTTTTGTTTTTGACGACTGATATAATCAGCAACCGCTAAAATTGCACCTAAGTTATCGGATGGATGCCCCCACTCTGCAGCTAACCAAGTATCATTAAAGTCTAACCAGCGGATCATCGTACCGATATTAAATGCTGCTTGAATTGGATCTAACTGAAATTGTGTTCCAGGTATTTTTACCCCATCAACTAAATTAACTCCACCCGGTAAAGGGCCGAGTAATTTATTACACTCTGGATAATTCAATGCCAAAAAACCACAACCTAGCGTATCCATTAAACATAATCTGGCGGTTTCCATAGCTAAATCGCTGGTAATTTCGTATTGCAATACATAATCGACGATATCTATTATCTCTTTATCAAATTCTGGGCGAATATTTATATCAACTTGACCTGTCATTATTTTACCTTTTCATGATGCTGATGTAGTTGCAGCAAGATGCATAAATTTTGCCTCCTGCCTACAAAAAATTTTTGCTTATTAATTACGCTCATCGAGAGGAATAAATGTTTGTGTTTCTACACCGATATATTCCGCCGTTGGCCGAATCAATTTATTATTTGCTCTTTGTTCCATGATATGTGCTGCCCAACCTGAAATCCTCGACATAACAAAAACTGGAGTGAACATATCTGTCGGCACTCCACTGAAGTGATAAGCTAATGCACTGTAAAAATCTAAATTAGGGAATAGTTTTTTCTCATCCCACATGATTTTTTCTATTATTTCAGCAATAGCAACTAAACGTTGATCTTGCTCAGTACGGGCTAATTTTTTTGCCCATTTTTTTATGATGGGTGAACGTGGATCCGAATGCTTGTACACACGATGACCAAAACCCATGATGAGTGCTTTATCTGCCAACATTTGTTTGATGCCAGCTTCAGCTTCTTCAGGAGAGGAAAACATTGAGATCAATGCCATAGCGGCTTCATTTGCACCACCATGTAAAGGACCTCGCAACGTTCCGATGGCTGATGTGACTGCTGAGTAAAAATCAGCTAATGTAGCTGCTGTGACTCTGGCAGCAAACGTCGAAGCGTTAAATTCATGTTCCGCATAAAGAATTAACGAAACATCCAAAGCGCGTTCGTGCAATTCATCTGGTGCCTGACCTGTTAACATATGCAGGAAATGTCCAGCAATAGAATCATGATCAGTATGCGTGTCTATTTCTTTATTATTAAAATGAAATTGATACCAAAACATCAACATGCCTGGAAATGTTGCTAATAATCTAGCCGCAATATCATATTGATTATTTTCTTCATTTTCAGGTTCAAACACACCTAAAGCAGAACAACCTGTACGTAATACATCCATAGGATGTGTATGCTTAGGGATTAATTTTAATATGCTGCGTAACTTTTCTGGTATTTCTCGTTTGGCTTTTAACATTTGTTTAAAATGTTCTAATTCAGAACGGTTAGGTAAACTATCATGGATCAATAAATAAGCAACTTCCTCAAAAGTCGCGTTCGCGGCTAAATCTTCAATGGTATAACCACGATAAGTCAATCCAACGCCCTCTTTACCTACAGTACAAACTGAAGTTGTTCCTGCAACGACACCAGCCAATCCAGAACTTTTCGTTGTCATAATTCTTGCTCCCCTATTCTTTTATCTCAAATAATTTATCTAACATTTCTTCGTAACGATGATAATCGATGGCTTGATATAATTCTTCACGCGTCTGCATTTTATCCAGTACCGATTGTTGCGTGCCGGTCTGACGAATGACTTGATAAATATTTTTCGCTGCAGCAGACATCGCTCGAAATGCACTTAACGGATACAATGCCATGGCGATACCAACAGATTTTAACTCTTGTAAGGTAAATAGTGGAGTTTTACCAAACTCAGTAATATTCGCAAGAATAGGAACTTTCAGCTCGTCCACAAATTTTTGATACTGTTCAATTTGCGTCACTGCCTCAGCAAAAATCATATCAGCGCCAGCATCGATATATGCCTGGCAACGTGAAATTGCAGATTCTAAGCCTTCGCCTGCAAGCGCATCGGTTCTTGCGATAATAACAAAATGCGGATCCGTTCTAGCATCGACAGCAGCTTTGATTTTATCTGCCATTTCACCTTTGCTAATTAGCTTTTTCCCAGGCCGATGACCACAGCGCTTTTCGATAAATTGATCTTCCATATGAACAGCTGCAACACCCGCTTGGATCATGGATTTAATGGTTCGATTAACATTTAACACATCTCCCCAACCGGTATCGATATCGACGAGCAGTGGTAAATCACATGCTTGAGTAATACGTCTTGCATCCTCTAAAACGTCATTTAAATTTGTCACACCTAAATCAGGTAAGCCATAGGAAGCACAAGCAACACCACCACCAGAAAGATAAATGGCTTTATAGCCCACTTGCTTTGCTAATATGGCAGAGTAGGCATTAATCGTACCTACAATTTGTAACGGTTGCTCTTGTGCTAATGCCGAGCGAAATTGAAACCCTCTTGATGATGAAGACATATTTTTTTCCTTGTGTTATCACGCTGGATGTGTTGGCTGACAATTGGTTTCTTTAATCAAGAATACTCCCACTATTAAACACATAAATGCAGTAATTGGCAATAGAATTAGAGATTTTTGATAGGCCGCAATAGAATAATAAGGCACTTGATGCAGCATTTCTCCATTCCAAAAAAAGTGCAGTAAGTAGCCTACCAACGGTTGAAATAAGGCACCACCAGCAACGACAAACATATTATTTATACCGGCTGCTGTTCCCATCGTTTTTGGGGTATTTATATCTTTAACTACGGCAAATGCAAAAGATTGAGCAGAGGAAGATACGCCTATTAATAAGAGTGCTATTAAACCTAACCACTTGGGTACAGGTAAATAAGTAATAGTAATAATTCCAATAATTCCTAGGGCTGCTCCCAAAATTAATGGCGCTTTACGCTTTTGCGTACGGTTAGAGTACCATGCAAGCATCGGTCCACCAAAAGCAATGCCTAACCAAATCATAGAAGTGAAAGCCGATGCTTCTATGGTAGTCATAGCATATTTCTCTGCCAAAAAAGGCACACCCCAAAGGGATGCGAAAATCAAGGTGGGCATCCAAATACAAAATGAATATAACCCGATCATCCAGGTTTGAAAATCACTTAATACATTAGTTAAATTCCTTAATGATTGCTTTTTTTTGGGTGCACGAGAAAGGGTTTCTTTTTTTGGATACCATGGAGCACGGTCACGCACAAAAAATGCAATCAATGTGGATAATAAAATCCCGAAAAATCCCATCCATAAAATGCTTGTTTGCCAAGTAAAATGCCTTACAGCAGCGGACAAAGGTACTTGGCCACAAATAGCACCTACTGAACTCATGGCTTGGACAATCGCCGCACTTAAAGCGAAATATCCAGCAGGCAACCAATTGGCAATCAAAACCAAACAACCGATAAAGGAAAAAGCTGCGCCGGCACCTATTAACACTCGTGCCCAAGATAAAAGTTCCATACTATGCCCAGTAGAAAACAAAATGGCACCGATACCACAAATTAATGTTGCAAAAGTTAATAATAATCTGGGACCGTAACGATCATAAAGCATACCCGCAGGAATCTGCAACGACGCATACGAATAAAAAAATGCTGCGCTAATCGTTCCAACACCAGCGGAAGAAATAAGTAAATCGCGCATTAACTGCTTTGTCATCACGCTAGGCGCAACTTGCAAAG
>JBCDIY010000078.1:0-6168 GCA_038748435.1 Pseudomonadota bacterium
AAGTTTTGTTGGGCTTCGCATACGCTCAACCCAACCTACATATCACATAGAAACAACATGGCCCAGTGTTGCACTGCGTTCCACACCGGCTACAATCGGTTACAGACTTTAAATTCCCGGTGTTGCGCTGCGCTCCACACCGGCTACAACTATTTATTATTTTATTAAGTTTTGTTGGGCTTCGCATACGCTCAACCCAACCTACATATCACATAGAAACAACATGGCCCGGTGTTGCACTTCGTTCCACACCGGCTACAACAAATATATTTCGAAAAAATTACAACTGCGCGAAAACGCTTTCGATAGTGTCGACCGCAAAGTCGATAGCGGTGCAGTCAATAATGAGTGGTGGGGCAAGTCGAATCACAGTTTCGTGAGTTTCTTTGCTTAAGATGCCTTTTTCCATCAAGGTTAAACATACTTGGCGAGCGGAAGCTTGGTCAGGATCGAGTTCAATGCCAATGAACAAGCCGCGACCGCGAATTTGTTTAATCGCTGGATGTTGTATGGCTTGTAATCTCTCTAACATATAAGTACCTAACTCACGTGAGTTTTCCGCGAGATTTTCTTCGACCAAGGTATTTAATGCCGCTAATCCAACCACCGCGGCGAGTGGATAGCCACCAAAGGTACTACCGTGGTCACCGGGAGTAAATACATCCATAACAGATTTTTTTGCCAAAAACATCGATACCGGCAATAAACCACCGCCCATGGCTTTACCCATGATCAATCCATCTGGATCAACATCGTCGTGTTGGCAAGCGAGCAATTTACCGGTGCGGCCAAGACCTGTTTGAATTTCATCACAAATAAATAAGACATTTTTTTCTTTACAAATTTGTGCACATTGTTTTAAAAACCCCGCGGGTGGAATTTGAATACCGCCCTCACCTTGAATCGGTTCGACAATAAACGCTGCGGTGTTAGGTGTAATTGCTTGCGCTAATGCTTGAGCATCACCATAAGGAATTAATTTCATACCCGCAGGAAATGGCCCAAAGCCAGATTTATATTGTGGTTCGCTAGACATACCGACAACCGCAATGGTGCGACCGTGAAAATTACCTTCACAAGCAATAATTTCTGCTTGGTTTTCTGCAACTTTTTTAACTGTATATGCCCATTTACGCGCTGCTTTAATTGCAGTCTCTACGGCTTCAGCACCGGTATTCATCGGCAAGGCTTTATCTTGGCCGAGTAATTCGCAGGCACGTTGTAAAAATGGTCCGAGTTTATCGGTGTGGTAAGCACGCGAGACTATAGCTAAAGTTTGCGCCTGCTGTTGTAACGCCTTGACCAATTTTGGATGACAGTGGCCGTGACTCACTGCCGAATAAGCACTCATCATGTCTAGATAACGTTTGCCTTGATCATCCCAAACGTAAATACCTTCGCCTTTAGTTAATACAACAGGTAAAGGATGATAGTTTTGCGCACAATATTTATTTTCTAGTGTGATGGTTTGGTTCATTGGGTTTTTACCTCTTACCTTAATTTTCCGGTGTTACACTGCGTTTCGCACCGGCTACGACTTAATTTTTTGTTGGGCTTCGCTACGCTCAACCCAACATACAGTTTAATTTCTCGGTGTTGCGCTGCGCTACACACCGGCTACAAGACTATATTATAGTCTAGCAATTTGCTTTCAAGAGGTATAGCTTTTGGCGAAACAACTAAATTTCAACTGCTTGCGGATAAGATCCGAGAATTTTAAACATAATCGGGTTTTGTTTAATTTCCGCAAGTGCTAACGCCAAAGATTTATCAGTTTGATGACCTTCAAGATCAATAAAAAACAGATAAGTCCAATTTTCTAATTGATACGGCCGTGATGCAATGGCGGTGATGTTAACTTGATGTTTCGCCAACGGTGCCATGATTTTTAATAACGCACCCGGATCATGCGGCGTTGTAATGATCAAACTGGTTTTATCATTACCCGTCGCTGCGACACTTTGCTGGCCTAAAATTAAAAACCGTGTGGTATTTTGCGATTTGTCTTCGATATTGCTGGCAAGTAAATTGAGTTGATACGCTTTTGCTGCCAACTCTCCGGCAATGGCTGCGCTTGTTGCATCTTGCTTGGCTAATTCTGCTGCTTTAGCATTGCTAGCAACAGCAATTTGTTTGGCTTGGGGTAAATGTTGTTTTAACCAATTTTGACATTGCCATAAAGATTGCTGATGGGAATAAATGGTTTTAAGATTTTTAATTTCGGTACTCAAACTAAGCAAATTTTGTTGAATACGTAATTTAATTTCGCCAATAATTTGTAATGGCGAAACTAATAATCGATCTAAAGTTAAATTGATCATACCCGTAGTGGAGTTTTCAATTGGCACAACACCGTAGTCGATTTTATTACTTTCTATTTGTTTAAATATATCTTCAATACTTTCGCAAGCCATTTGCCTGACCGCTTGACCAAAATGTTGAATCAGTGCGGCTTGAGAGAAAGTCCCTTGTGGCCCAAGATAACCCACTTGTATTGGCTTTTGTAAATTCAAACAAGCACGAAAGATAGCGCGGTAAATGCTTGCTAAATCTTCTGCATGAATTAAACCACTATATTTTTTTAATTTATCCCTTAAAATTTCAATCTCACGCTCGGGTTTATAATAGACTGCATCTTCACCTTGTGAACGTTTATATTCACCAATCTGTTTTGCTGCTTGCGCACGACGTTCTAACAATTGGCCTATTTCATCATCGAGTAAATCGACTTGTTGGCGTAATGTTGTTAAGCGATCGCTGATTGTTGACATGGCGCTCTCATCTGTTGTCTTTGTTTTACAGCTATGGCTAATTGTTGCAGTAATTTTTCTGTTACATTCCAATCCATGCAAGCATCGGTGATACTTTGACCATAAACCAGTTGCGTTGGATGCGTTAACTTTTGTTTACCCGCGACTAGATTACTCTCTATCATGATACCAACAATATCATGATTACCGGCACTAATTTGTTGAGCTAAATCTTCTACAACTAACGCTTGCTTGAGATGGTCTTTGCGACTATTACCATGACTTGCATCAACCATAATGCCATTTTTTAATTGGCGTTTTGCTAATGCATCTGCGGTAGCAAGAATACTTTGCTTATCATAATTTGGTTTATCGGCGCCACCACGCAATACTATCTGTGTTGCTTGATTGCCTTTGGTTGCAGCAATTACTGGCGCACCAGACTTGGAGACACTCAAAAACCGATGTGGATAACTCGCTGAAACAACCGCATCCAAAGCAATATCTAAACTTCCATTGGTCGCATTTTTAAATCCAATCGGCATGGATAAACCTGAAGCTAACTCTCTATGCACTTGGCTTTCCGTGGTACGTGCCCCAATAGCTCCCCAAGTGATCGTATCAGAAATATATTGTGGAATAATGGTGTCTAAAAATTCAGTCGCGGCGGGTAATTGCTTATCAGCTAACTCTATGAGTAATTGGCGAGCTAGATGTAAGCCCTTATTGATATCATTTTTGCCATTTAAATCTGGATCGTTAATCAAGCCTTTCCAACCTATGGTCGTTCTTGGTTTTTCAAAGTAAACGCGCATAACAATCAATAACTCTTCACTTAGCTCTTTAGCAAGATGCTTAAGTTTGTCTGCATAGTGCCTAGCAGCTTTAATATCATGAATTGAGCAAGGACCAACAACGACTAACAAACGCGAATCTTGTTTGCTGATAATAGCTTCGGCAGCAGTTCTAGATTTTTTTACAAAATCAATTGCTTGTTGAGATAAGGGTAAATGGTCGAGCAATAATGCCGGAGTTAATATTGGTTTTAAGTATTCGATTCTTAAATTATCAATGCTATCTAACATAATTAGGCTCCAGTATAAGTAATAGATAAAAGTTAACTGTTGGAAAAGAAATAAAAATTGTAGAACAGCGTGACATTACCCTTAACGGGTAAAATAGATAACATAGTAATGTAGAGATAAGTTTTGTTGAAAAAGTTGCATCGCTAACTCATTAATATAATTAATTGTATTAGTTTATCAATTTAACCAAAGTATGTCAATAAATAATACAATTTTTGTTATCTTGTACTATTTTTGAATTGTTGATAGAATAATTTTTCTTAATCCATGTCTTTAATTTGTCGGTTTTTTAGCTGAAAATATTTGTTTTTAATTTAATTACTGCGCGAGACTTTTTCAGTAAAAATCGTTGCAATTTTTAATCTATAAAGCAGATGCTTTAGGCTCAAAGTTGAGCTAAGCGATTGGTTTTTTACGATTTTAATTAAGCAAATAGATAAAACCAATGCTCCTTTAGTAACCATAAAACCATTTAAAATTTTATGATGTGATGCAAATTTTTTTTTGCTAACCTGTGTATACATAAAATATGATGCTTTTTTTTGTGGGGGATTTGTTTAACACGTAATTCAAACACACAATGAGATCAAGGACCATGAACGAAACGACACGAATGCAATTTATTAAAAGTCGCGTTTTTAGGAAAAACAACGATTTAAAAAAATACAGCCTAAGTGGCAACTTACGCAAATTAATGAAAAATTATGATCTAGACGCACCTGAACTAAGCCGTAAATCTGGTATACCTGTACAAACGATAAATCGCTTGCGACGTGATGAAGAATCTAATCCTACACTCGCTTCTTTAATACCTTTAGCGGCATATTTTCATCTAACACTAAACGAACTAATCGGTTTGGATGAGATGCCTAGCGATGCGACGTTCGGAAAGATGATTACGCAAAAACTACAAGCAAATTTTGTTCCACTAATAAAAATGCAAAACTTGAAAACAAATTTTGAAACAAATATTCCTTACGTTGTCACTTCGAATGACAGTTTTATCGCAACTAGTATCAAAGTAAGTAAAGATGCTTTCGCCTTAACCATTTCTAGTGATGTATTAGTACCACTTTTTCGTGAAGGTACGATTTTAATCTTCGACCCTAATGTAAATACAAACAACAAAGATGTAGTTCTTGCATTACTAAACAATAGTAGATCACCGAAAATTAGACAGATTTTTATCGACAATGATGATCACTATTTTAAGCCTATCAATCCAGAATTTGGCAAAATGGTGCAATGTGAAGAATATAAACTTCTGGGTGTAATGGTTCAAGCACAAACTAATTACCGTGATTAATATTCTTATAGCAAGTTAATATCTTGCTAGATTAAAATAATAATCATATTAATAATTAGCCCGCTCTTTAAAAGAAACGGGCTAATTTATATTTCTCTATGCCAAACAATTTAAGCAAAGTAGTAAGTAATACCACCTGTGACTAGATCATAAGAAGGTAGTTTACCTCCACCAAATACACGAGTATATTGTGCATTTAAACCAATACTTTGATTGAGGCGGTATTCTAAGCCACCGGCGACAATCGGTCTAACACGACTTTCGTGTTCATTGGCAATTGTTATACCTAGGAAATTCAAATCAGCATCAGTACGCATCCAAGCTCCACCTGCTTTAGCAAAAGCACTGATAGATTGTGTCAATGGAATATTAAATCTACCCATAAATGTGATTAAATTTGAGTAAACATCAGCGCCTAAAATTTCATCATTTCCTGCTTTTGGACCATCGATATATTTATAGCCTAATTCAGCAGCTAAATATTGATTAAAGTTATAACCAACAAAACCACCTAATGTAAAACTATTGCGTTTTATCCCTGGGAAATCATCACTCGCGTAATGCGCCCAACCACCTTGACCGCCAACATAAAAATTGTTGGCCCAAGAAGTTTGTTGGGGTGCAGTGTAGTGATCATTAAATTTGTTTGCTGCTAAAGCTGGAGCAGATAAAACTGCTGTAGCTGCTACAGCTAAAATGGCTTGATTTAACTTTTTCATAACTTACTTTCTCCTCTCTTATCTCTTATTATTAATAAAAAAACCTGCCATCTTCGAGAGGATGACAGGTTTCCAGTAGCATGAAATCTTGCAGTACTGCTTAACTGAAGTAGTAAGTTAAGCCACCTGTCACTGCATCATAGGAAGCAATTTTATCGCCGCCAAACACACGCATGTACTGTGCGTTGATACCAACGTTACGGGTAACGTGATATTCAAGTCCAACCGCGCCTACAGGACGGATCTTATTTTGCGACTTACGTACAGTAATTCCATCAACTTTAACACTGTTAGTATGCACCCAACCT
>JBCDIY010000079.1:0-6081 GCA_038748435.1 Pseudomonadota bacterium
ATTTTTTAAAATAATTTTATATAACTAAATTGATGCATATTAATAGGTATTATACTTTGAATTAATGTTTTTTTCATTCTTTCTTTATTAGTATCTAGTGATTTCAATAAGCGAATGATTCAGATTTAACAGGATAAAGAGAGGTTGTTTATTGTCATGAAGACTTATTTCGTTATCATAGTGCATGTACTACATGGAAGAGAATTATTAAGTTGTGAAGTGTTATGCAAGGTTGCTGTGCCAAAAGAAGCACAGAGGGCTAGATGTAAAACGCCGCTAATAAATCATATCTCATAAATTCTAAGGTGGCCAGAGCTGGAATCGAACCACCGACACAAGGATTTTCAGTCCTTTGCTCTACCGACTGAGCTATCTGGCCATTTGTTGTTATTTGAATCTGTTATTAAACTGATTTTGTCGAGTGACGTCAAGTACTTGAGGCAATATTTTTTACTTTAATTACATTTCTATTGCTCTAGGATTATCCGTACAAATCATATAAAATGTGATATAAACGCAACTCAACCCCAAGATATGCGATAATTGTACTTAGATACTGATCTTTATTAAGTTGAATTCGAGGTTTTTATGTTTGCAGCCCACATGAATATATCCGATTTTGATCCGGAATTAGCCCAAGCGATTCGTTCTGAGCAAAAACGCCAAGAAGACTCTATCGAGTTGATCGCCTCAGAAAATTACGCCAGTCCGCGGGTATTGGAAGCCCAAGGTAGTGTTTTAACAAATAAATATGCTGAAGGTTACCCAGGCAAACGCTATTATGGTGGCTGTGAATTTGTCGATATCGCCGAAGAATTGGCAAAACAACGAATTAAGCAACTTTTCAAAGCAGATTACGCCAATGTTCAACCCCATTCTGGCTCGCAAGCCAATGCCGCGGTTTACCTTGCACTACTCAATGCTGGCGATAACATTTTAGGGATGAACTTATCCGAAGGTGGGCATTTGACCCATGGTGCTAAAGTCAATTTTTCCGGTAAAATCTTTAATTCTTATTTATACGGTTTGGATCCGCAAACTGAAGCTTTAAATTATGATCAGATTCTAGATCTTGCCGAAAATCATCGTCCCAAATTGCTTATGACTGGTTTTTCTGCCTATTCACGTATCGTAGATTGGCAAAGATTGAGAGCAATTGCTGATTCGGTCAATGCTTATATGGTAGCTGATGTTGCTCATGTTGCTGGGCTTATCGTCACCGGTTTATATCCTTCACCTGTACCTTATGCTGATGTCGTGACTTCTACCACCCACAAAACATTACGTGGTCCGCGTGGTGGGGTTATTGTGGCAAAAAGTAATCCAGAAATTGAAAAAAAACTCAATTCTATGGTATTTCCTGGTACTCAGGGTGGGCCATTAATGCATGTGATTGCTGCAAAAGCCGTTGCATTTAAAGAAGCCTTAGAACCAGAATTTAAACAGTATCAGCAACAAGTGATTAACAATGCAAGAGCTATGGCAAAGGTGATTCAATCGCGCGGCTATAAAATCGTATCTAATGGCACAGATAATCACTTAGTGTTGATTGATCTCATCGAGAAAAATATCACTGGTAAAGATGCTGAAGAACGCTTAGAGCAAGCGCATATTACCGTCAACAAAAATACCGTCCCCAACGAACCGCGTTCACCATTTGTAACTAGTGGATTACGCATCGGCACGCCGGCGATTACCACCAGAGGTTTTAAAGAAAAACAGGCAGAACAATTAAGTCATCTAATTTGTGATGTCTTAGATAATATGGATGATGATGCCGTTAAGGACAGGGTGGCAGAGCAAGCCTTAGC
This sequence comes from Pseudomonadota bacterium, assembly GCA_038748435.1. Taxonomy (GTDB): domain Bacteria; phylum Pseudomonadota; class Gammaproteobacteria; order JBGSLN01; family JBGSLN01; genus JBCDIY01. The sequence goes on from JBCDIY010000079.1 coordinate 1,812, forward strand.
ACTCTGCCGGCAATTTCCAGTTTATCAAAAAAATGGAGAATAACTTATGCATTGCCCCTTTTGCCAACAGGAAGAAACTAAAGTTATCGATTCGCGCTTAGTCGGTGAGGGTGCGCAAGTTAGGCGTCGTCGTGAATGTGTGGATTGTGGTGAAAGATTTACAACTTATGAGAATGCAGAACTGGTATTACCGCGTATTATAAAACGTGATGGTCGACGTGTTCCTTTTGATGAGTCAAAATTGCGTTCAGGCATCGATCGGGCAATTGAAAAACGTCCTGTTAGTGTTGAGCAAATTGAAGAATTAATCTTATCTATTAAACAACAACTGCGTGCTAGCGGTGAACGAGAAATTGATGCGCAGCACTTAGGTGAATGGGTCATGGATAAACTGGCTATTTTAGATAAAGTGGCTTATGTGCGTTTTGCATCAGTTTATCGACGTTTTCAGGATGTAAACGCATTTCGTGAAGAAATTCAAAGGATAGAGAAGGTAGAGGGTAAATCGTAGATGGGGAAACGATTTAATCCTAAGCTTAGACATCAAGCGCGTTATTATGTTGTTCAAGCACTTTATCAGTGGTATATGTCTAACAATTCCTATGAAGCTATCGTTGCCGAATTTTGTGATTCTAATAATTCATCACATGAGTTTGATCGTGATTACTTCGAGTTACTTTTAAAAGGTATTATCGATAACGTTAATGATTTAGATGAAACAATTAGTGCTTATATCGATCGACCATTTAAAGAATTAGACCCGATTGAATTATCTATTTTACGTTTAGGTTTTTACGAATTAATACATCAACTGGAAATTCCTTATCGCGTTGTCATAAACGAAGCCGTCGAATTAGCAAAAATATTTGGTTCTATGGACGGTTATAAATATATCAATGGTGTGCTGGATAAAGCGCAAACACAAGTTCGTAGTCAAGCTTAAACGAAATAATAATGGACGAATTTCAACTCATCGAAAAATACTTTAATTGCAACGAGATTCATCGGCGTGATGTTAAACTTGGCATTGGTGATGATGCGGCAATTGTAAAAGTCCCTCAAGGCTTTGAGTTAGTGACAACGGTAGATACCTTAGTCGAAGGTATTCATTTTTTAAAAAACACTCCAGCAGAGTATTTAGCCCAGCGAATTTTAACCGTGAATCTTTCTGATATAGCATCTATGGGCGCAAAACCATGTTGGATGACATTAGCTGTCACATTGCCAAAAGTTCAAACAAAGTGGCTAAATCAATTTTCTAAAGTTTTTTTTAAATTAGCCAAACAGCACCAAATTCAACTTATCGGTGGTAATGTCAGTCGTGGGCCATTAACCTTTACTCTAAACGCTTTTGGATTAGTCCCTAAAGGAACAGCATTAAAGCGAAGTGGTGCGAAAAACCGTGATTTAGTTTGCGTTACAGGTGCATTAGGCGATTCAGCACTGGCTTTGGCCGGACTGACTAAAAAAATCAAATTGCCAAGATCGAGTCAAGCAAAATTACGAGCACAATACTTTGCACCGCAAGCACAAATTGCTGCCGGGCTAATTTTACGTCATTATGCCAATGCTTGTATTGATATTTCCGATGGTTTAATTCAAGACTTACAACATTTATTAGATGCAAGTGGTAAAGGTGCTAAATTGTATTTAAGTAAAATTCCACTCAGTCGATTTATACGTCAAATATTAGATAAGCAACAAGCTTTAGGTTATGCGTTGAATGGAGGTGAGGATTATCAGTTATTATTTACTGTCGCAGCCAAAAAAATAGCGGCACTAGAAAAAAAATTAAAATTTTATGTGATTGGTCAAATTGATCAAACCAAGCGATTAAAACTAGTTGATGAAAATGAGGAGATCATTCAATTGAATAAAAAGGGATATAAACACTTTTGAAAACTAGCACAAAAAAAATTACCTGGCAGACTATACGGCAACATCCATTACTATTTATTGCCTTTGGCTTTGGTACGGGTTTAGCACCAATTGCGCCTGGAACCGTGGCAACTTTAGTCGCTGTTCCAATATTTTTGTTATTGAATTTATTGCCTTTATGGTTTTATAGTTTAATCCTGGTGATATTTACCCTGTTTGCAATGTGGTTATCCGATTGGGCTTCAAAAAAGATTGATATTCACGATCATCCTGGCATGAATATTGATGAAATCGTTGGTTTTTTATTCGCAATGTGGGGGTTGCCTAGTCAACCAAACTTGATTATTTTGGGTTTTTTGTTATTTCGTTTTTTTGATATTGTTAAACCCTGGCCGATCAGTTGGATTGATAAACACATCCGCAATGGTGCAGGAATGATCTTAGACGATATCGCTGCAGCCATTCCTGTCTGTGTTATTTTACACGTTATTTTTTTGTTGTTTCCGGCAGTTTAAAGCCGATACTTTTAAGCTTCGCATAATTAATTAATACATAGCGTGGCCCGAGAGCATAAGCGCCAACTTGATAAGGATCAAAATTAATCAGCAAGCCATTTGGTGTCAAGTTCCAATTGCGATAATTAATTGGTTTTGCTTGAGTGCCATCTTGAATCGCTTTTAATTGAAAGGGTGATAGGCGTTGGCCATTGACTCGAGTGATATCTTTTATGAGAACTGGACGTACGATCGATTGTAATATGCTTAAATAATGTTCTGGCAATAAATCAGCTAATTTTAAGAATTGCTGGTTATTTAAGTCATAATTTAGCGTGAAAAAATAAGAAAGTGGATGGGCAGAACGATAATAAAATACACTGACAAGAAATCGAATACTCAAAATATCTTTGTTTTTTACATAAAAAGCATCGTAATTTACGTCTAAGCTATTACTTCCGGCTGATAATGGGGCGTCTTGCGATTGTAATTTTAATAAGTCTTTAGGACGCGCTAAATCATTTTTAAATCCATTGACAATCGTCGTTAAAGTCTTTTCGATTTTGTCATTAAAAACTTTAGCTTGTTGAGCATTTTCGCTTTGTAACAGTGGATAATGAATTTTGGCAGTATAGAAATATTCATTGACGATGTTTTCACGAAATTTTGGGGTTAATTTTAATCCAGCATTAAGTTGTTTTTCAGCGTATTTATAAGGGTATTTCAATTGATACGGTTGTTGTGCAATAGCAAAACTTACCGGAAATAAAATAAGTGCAAACAAGTAAACAAGGGTTTTTTTCATGGTATATCTCTTAATCAATTAAAATAAATCGTTGCTTTTTTTATAGGTTAGGTTGAGTAAAACTGAGACCCAACAAATCAAAAGTAGCCGGTGTGCAGCGAAGCGAAACACCGGATTATCGCTAATTTTTTTAAGCAATTGTAAGTTGCTTAAGCGTAACAAACCTAACCGCTATTATACAAAAAATTTGGAGGCGATAAAAACGATTGAGCAAATATTATTCAATTTAAGCTTGGTTTGGGAAAAACCGAAAAATTTGTTATTCTGCCAAAGATAAATTTATTCCTAATTGGGACCAAGGAAGTATTGCATGGAAAAACATATTAGCAATTATTTACAGCATCCATCTGCATTTGTAAACGCAAAAGCCTATGCGCAAATGTATCAGCAGTCTATCACCGAGCCTAAATTATTTTGGGCAGAAATGGCGCGTGATTTACTCCATTGGCATAAACCTTGGGATGAAGTCCTACAAGGAGATTTTCAGCAGCTGCCGGTGCAATGGTTTTCTGGTGCAGAATTAAATGCTTGCTATAACTGCGTCGATAGACATTTAGAAAAACATGCACATAAAACCGCTATTTTTTGGGAAGGCGATGAATATAACCAAAGCCGAAGTTTGAGTTATGAAGAACTGCATGCAAATATATGTCGCCTTGCCAATGTACTGAAGCAACAAGGCATCAAAAAAGGCGATGTGGTTTGTATTTATCTGCCGATGATTCCTGAAGCCATTATTGCCATGTTAGCTTGTAGTCGCATCGGTGCAATTCACTCCGTTGTTTTTGCGGGTTTCTCAGCGCAAGCATTAAAACAACGCATATTAGATTCGCAAAGTCGTCTCCTGATTACTGCCGATGAAAGTCAACGTGGTGGTAAACAATTCGCATTGATCGATAATGTTTATGAAATATTAGCAGAATGTCCATCAGTTCAAGCAACTATCGTTGTTAAACATGCAAAACAGCAAATCGAATTAAAACCGAATACCTTTTGGTATCATGACCAAATCAACCAAGTTGACGTTGATTGTCCTATCACTTGGATGGCAGCAACCGATCCACTTTTTATTCTTTATACTTCTGGTTCTACA
>JBCDIY010000080.1:0-6019 GCA_038748435.1 Pseudomonadota bacterium
AGCATCGTTTGAAAATATTATTTGTGCTAGTATCGCCACTATTCTTGTCGAGTGGGTAAGTATTTTTTTGTGTTTTAAAAATTGGCGACATGAAAGGCAACCACAAGAGCTTCAAGAGGTTTATAATTTTAGTGAAACACTCAATGTGGATTTAAAAAAAATTTCTTTTTTTGAGTTGGAGCAATTAATAAACCCTGAATCCTCTCAGGTGTCTGAAAAGAAAAAAGAAATTTCTAGCCAACCCTAATAATAAAAGGTGTTTCTTATAAAAAAGCCTTGTTGTGTCAATCAATACGAAGAAATATTCCCTCCTTTTTCCAAAAGGAGGGTTAGGGAGGATTTGACAATTAAAAAAGGGAGAGACGTAGATTGTTGTATCTCAAGCTCATCCGCCTCTTTTTCCAAAAGGAAGGTTAGGGAGGATTTGTCAATATTATGATGTTCTGAACTGGTTAAAGGTTTTGATTTTAATCGCAAACTAATTGTGCTGTGATGAGTTCAGCAATTTGTTTCGGTTGGGCACTGGCTTGATGCTTAGTTTTCATTGTGCGCATGCGCTGCCGAATAGATTGATTATAATTTTTATCTTCTAAAATTCGGATAATCTCGTTGCTGATAGAGGTGGCGTTAGCTTTATACTGGATCAGTTCTTTGGCAAGCATCTCACCGGCGATAATATTCGCTAAGCCGATATATTCTACGTCGATGATAAATAAAGCCAACAGGGCGGTAATAAATGCAAATCGGTAGATAATTACGAATGGGATCCCCAGCATCGCAACTTCTAACGTTACCGTACCAGAAACGCAAATTGCCGCATCACAAACTTGTAATAGATTGTACATTTGGTTTTTAATGACTTTAATAGGTAAGTTATGCGGTTTTAAATGACTTTGAATTAAATTCTCATCCAGTTGTAAAGCCAACGGTAATACGAATTGTGCATTGGGGTAGCGCTTTGCAAGTTTTTTTGCAGCTTTTAATATTGTCGGCAGAATATGTTTGATTTCACTTTTACGACTACCCGCCACTAAACCAATGATCAAACGATTTTTATCCAAGCCAAACTCTTGGTAAGTTTGCTGTTTTGTTAAACTCGGTTGCACGGTTTGCATTAACGGATGGCCAACATAATGTGCTTGTACCTCATGTTGTTGGTAAAACTCAACTTCAAAAGGCAAAATCACCGCCATAGTATCGACACATTCTTTGATGATTTGAATACGACTTTTATGCCAAGCCCAAAGTTGTGGGCTAATATAATATAAAATTTTAATATGATGTTGCTTAGCGAATTTAGCAATTTTTAAATTAAAACCTGGATAATCGATTAAAATAAGTAAGTCTGGCTTGAGGGTGATTAAGTTATTTTTTACTACTTTGAAAGCATTCATGATAGTGCGATAATGCTTTAAAACTTCGACAATGCCAACCACGGCCATGTCGTGATTATCTAGAATAATTTCAGCACCGGCTTCACGCATACGCGGTCCACCGACACCATAAAAATTTATCTGATTATTTTGCGCTTTGATTTTTTTGATAAATTGCGCTGCGTGTTTATCACCGGACGCTTCGCCAGCAATGACAAATATTTTTTTCACGCATTGACCTCTTCTGTTGCCGGGGTAAATTGGTTTTTAACACTTTCAGTAATTAATATTGCCGTATGTAAAGCGTTTTTACCATCTTCACCAGAAACTTTAGGTGGTTTATTTTCTAAAATAGCTTTAATAAAATCGCTGATTTCAAAATTTAATGCATCATTATCTTCAATGTCTTTTTCTTCAGAAATGATTTCTGGGATCCCCGGAAACATTTCTTTTAAACCTTTGCAATGATAAGAGACATGTTTTTTATGCATATCAAAAGTAATATATGCATTAGATTGAAACAAGCGCATGCGACGTTCCCGCCGGAAGCTTACCCGACTTGCCGTGACATTGGCAACACATTGATTGGCAAATTCGATACGTGCATTAACAATATCTGTATAAGGGGTGAGGATAGCTGTACCATTAGCACGAATATTTGTAATCGGCGCTTTAACTAAATATTGAATAATATCGATGTCGTGGATCATTAAATCTAACATGACATTAACATCGGTATTACGTGGATTAAATATAGATAAACGATGCGATTCAATAAAACGTGGCTCATGTATCATTTTTTCTACTGCTAATAAAACTGAGTTATAACGTTCTAAATGACCAATTTGCAACGTCAATTGCTTGGCTTTGGCAATTCTAATCAACTCTTCTGCTTGGGCGACGGTCGTGGTAATCGGTTTTTCCAATAACACATGCTTATCTTGTTCTAAACACGCTTTAGCAACGGCATGATGTAGTGAAGTGGGTACGACAATGCTGACGGCGTCAACCTGATTAAGGAGTTCTTGCTGATCATAGAAGGCTTTGGTGTTAAATTTTTGTGCAACTTCATCGGCACGTTTTTTATTGGTATCGCAAACACCAATGAGTTCAGCTTGTGGTAGTGTTGCATACTTCTCAGCATGAAATTCGCCTAGATAACCAACCCCAATGACACCACAACGTATTTGCTTCATAATAGTTATCCTGTTTAGTTTAAGACTGCGACAAGATCATGATATTACATCAGTCTTATGGTCAGTCTCATGGTAAATTTCGTAATTTGTAGGTTATTATAACATTTTTCAACATAAGCTAAATGGCCAAGGAATGAAAAAAACAATGAAAAATCGAATTGTAGCTGGCGTTGATGAAGCCGGCAGAGGCCCATGGGCAGGACCGGTGTATGCCGCAGCAGTAATTTTGGATGCAGCAGCACCAATTACAGGTTTACGCGATTCAAAAAAGCTAACTGCAACCGCACGTGAAGCCTTATATCAAGAAGTTACCACTAAAGCACGTGCTTTTGCCATTGCTATAGCGACTGTTGCAGAAATTGATCAGTTAAACATTTTACAGGCGAGTTTATTAGCCATGCGACGAGCGCTATTAGGCTTAAGTATTCAACCAGAAATTGCTTACATCGATGGTTGTCATACGCCAAAAAATGTTCATTTTCCACTTGAAGCAATGATCAAAGGTGATAGTTTGCTAGCAGAAATAAGTGCGGCATCAATTTTAGCTAAAGTCGCCAGAGATGCAGAGATGCAACAAATGGAGGTACAATATCCAGGTTATGGTTTTGCCAAACATAAAGGTTATGGCACTAAACAACATCAGCAAGCATTGCGGCGTTTAGGTGTGTTGCCGATACATCGAAAAAGTTTTGCGCCGGTGAAACTATTACTGGAAACAAGTTAATATTTATGCAGCCAAAATTTATTCATTTAGAAGTCTACAGCGAGTACTCTTTAAGTCAGGGGTTAGTACGCATCAAAGCTTTGACTAAGCAGCTAATAAACCAGCAAATGCCTGCAGTGGCGATTACCGATCATATGAATTTATTCGCTGCCGTGAAATTTTACCAGGCTGCCATGTCAGCGGGCGTCAAACCAATTTTCGGTGCGCAAATTAATATAACAGAAGCCCAGACAAATTTTTCAGCGGTCTTATTATGTCAAAACCAACAAGGCTTTAATCATTTAACACATTTAATTACTTTGGCTTATACTCATGGGCAAATTCAAGGTGTGCCGACGATAAGTAGCGATTGGTTGCAACAATATTCTCAGGGGTTAATTTATTTGACTGGCGGCTTAGAAGGTCAAATAGGCCAAGCACTTTTAAACGAAAATCATAAGCTCGCTAAACAACATTTACAACAATTAGAAAAAATTTTTCCTAATCGTTTATTCATGCAACTTGAACGCAATGGCAAAAAAAATCAAAATTTTTATAATTACAATGCTTGTGAAATTGCCAATACTATTGGCATACCTATCGTTGCAACTAATTCTGTACACTTTATTGAAAAAGATGACTTTGAAGCACATGAAGCGCGTGTTTGTATTCATCGTGGTGATATTCTGGCTGATCCAAAACGCAAAAAAAATTTTACTGCAGAACAATATTTAAAATCGACAGAAGAAATGCAACAGTTATTTCATGATTTACCTGAAGCTTTAACTAATTCAGTCGAAATTGCCAAACGTTGTAATGTGCATTTGTCTTTGGGAAAAGTTTTTTTACCAGCATTCCCAATTCCCCAACAACAAACGTTGGAAGAGTTTTTTATTCAACATGTGCATGAAGGTTTGCGTTTGCGTTTGCAACGAAAACAACTGGTAGAAGATTCTGCTGCAAGCGAACCTTACTGGCAACGCCTACAACAAGAAATCGATGTTATCAATAAAATGGGTTATGCTGGTTACTTTTTAATTGTTGCCGATTTTATTAAATGGGCGCGCGATAATCAAATTCCGGTTGGCCCCGGGCGTGGTTCTGGTGCTGGTTCTTTGGTTGCCTATTCGCTTAAAATTACCGATGTCGATCCATTAGAATATGGTTTACTGTTCGAACGCTTTCTTAATCCAGAACGCATTTCAATGCCAGATATCGATATTGATTTTTGTGTCGATGGTCGCGACAAAGTAATTCACTATGTGGCGCAGCAATATGGTCGTGATAGTGTGGCGCAGATCATTACTTTTGGTACCATGGCAGCACGAGCCGTGGTGCGTGATGTTGGCAGAGTCATGGGATTACCTTACGGTTTTGTCGATAAAATTGCTAAATTAATTCCATTTGAATTAGGCATTACATTGACTAAAGCATTGGCCCAAGATGAAATACTCAAAGAGCGTTATGATCAAGAAGAAGAAGTTAAAAGTGTCATTGATTTGGCGTTAAAATTAGAAGGTTTAGCGCGTAATGCCGGTAAACATGCTGGCGGTGTTGTCATTGCACCATCAAAGCTCACTGATTTTACCGCTTTATACTGTGAAGCCAACGGTGAAAATACCGTAACTCAATTTGATAAAGATGATGTTGAAGCCATTGGATTAGTTAAATTCGATTTTCTAGGTTTACGAACCTTAACTATCATCGATATGGCATTAAAAACAATAGAGGCAAAATATAAAAATAAAATTGATATCGACAATATTACTCTGGATGATGAAAAAACTTATCAATTGTTAAAAACATGTCGAACCACAGGTATTTTCCAATTGGAATCCCGTGGCATGAAAGATTTAATTAAACGTTTAAAACCCGATTGTTTATCTGACATTATTGCCTTAGTCGCACTGTTTCGCCCTGGGCCATTACAATCAGGTATGGTGGATGACTTTATCGATCGTAAACATGGGCGTGAGACAATTAAATATTTACATCCGGATTTAGCTCCAATTCTGCAAACTACCTATGGAGTTATTTTATATCAAGAACAAGTCATGCAAATTGCTCAAGCACTTGCAGGTTATACATTGGGTGGCGCTGATATATTACGTAAAGCGATGGGCAAGAAAAAACCCGAAGAAATGGCTAAACAGCGCAGTATTTTCATGCAAGGTGCTAAAGACCGCAACATTGATGTAGCAATCGCAACGCAAATTTTTGACTTGATGGAAAAATTTGCGGGTTATGGTTTTAATAAATCGCATTCTACCGCATATGCAATTATTACTTATCAAACGGCGTGGTTAAAAGCGCATTATCCGTCAGCATTTATGGCGGCAGTTTTATCTTCAGATATGGATCATACAGATAAAGTCGTGACTATTTTAGAAGAATGTCGTCAATTAGGTATAAAAGTTTTATTGCCTAATATAAATGAATCGGATTATCAGTTTGGTGTTGCCGATGATAAAACTATTATTTATGGTTTAGGTGCAATTAAAGGCCTAGGTGAAAGTGCCATAGAAACCATCGTTGCTTCCCGTGCGGATAAACCATTTAGTGATTTATTTGAATTTTGTCAGCGTATCGATTTACGTAAAGTCAATCGTCGTGCGTTAGAATCATTAATAAAATCTGGTCCTTTTTTTTGTTTACAACAACCAGGGGCTATTTTATTTGATATTTTTTATAAAGATTTAAAACTCTCTTAGCCCAAATAAAAAAATAAAGCGACAGGTCAAGGCGAC
>JBCDIY010000081.1:0-5950 GCA_038748435.1 Pseudomonadota bacterium
CCTTTACCTTTATAAGGCTCTGGTGGTCGATAACGACGAATTTCTGCAGCAGTTTGCCCAACAAGCTGCTTATCAACACCTTTGATGACAATTTCTGTTGGTGCTGGTGTTTCTATGGTGATACCTTCTGGCACTTGGTAAACCACTGGATGCGACAAACCTAAGGTTAAATTTAATTTTTTACCTTGAGCTTGTGCTCGATAACCGACACCTTTTAATTGCAACTTACGTTCAAAGCCTTCGGAAACCCCTTTAACGACATTATTTACTAGCGCTCTAGTCGTACCTAGCATTTCTCTGGCTTTACGTGATCCGTCCTTAGCTTTAAACTCAAATACATTATCTTGCTTTACGATTGAAACTTGCGGATGGACCGCTAATTTCTGTGTACCTTTGCTGCCTTTAACACTCAATTCATTAGCATTTAAATTGATTTCTACACCTGTTGGTATAGTGAAAGGTTTTTTTGCCAAGCGTGACATTTACTTCTCCTAACTGACATAACAGATGATTTCACCACCAATACCTAAAGTACGTGATCGCTTATTAGACATAACACCTTTAGAGGTAGATACAATCGCAATACCCAAACCATCTTTGTAATTGGGTAATAATTTTTTTGACTTATAACAACGCAAGCTCGGTTTACTAACTCTAATTAAGCTTTCTATCACTGGCTTACCTTTGAAATATTTTAACTCAATTTCTAATTGTGGCTTTATTTTATCATCAGAAACTTTATAGCCATTAATATAACCTTCGTCTAATAACACTTTAGCAATGTTAACTTTGTGCTTTGATGATGGCAAAGTCACACTCACTTTGTTTCTTGCTTGTGCGTTTTTAATCATAGCTAACATATCTGAAATTGGATCTTGCATGCTCATGCTTTTCCCCTTACCAACTTGATTTCACTACGCCGGGGATCTTCCCGAACATGGCTAAAATTCTTAACATATTACGTGATAGTCCAAATTTTCTGTAATAACCCCGTGGTCGTCCTGTAATACGACAACGATTGCGCACCCGAGTCGGGCTAGCATTTCTAGGGAGTTTTTGTAATTGCGTATAAGCCTCAATCAATTGCTCATGATTCGCTTCTGGATCTTTAGTGTAACTTGCAATCAACGCCTTTATATGTTGACGTTTCTTTTCATACTTCGCTACGGTTTTAATCCGTTTTTTCTCTCTTTCGATAATGGATTTTTTAGCCACGCTATTATTTCTCCTCGGCTCTATCTTTAAAAGGAAAGTCAAATGCGCTTAGTAACGCATAAGCTTCTTCATTTGTTTTCGCAGTTGTTGCAATTGTAATGTCCATGCCGCGAAGGGTGTCAATTTTGTCATAATCAATTTCTGGAAAAACAATTTGCTCGCGAATACCGAAAGAATAATTGCCTCTGCCGTCGAATGATTTAGGATTCAAGCCACGAAAATCTCTGATTCGTGGTATTGCAATAGACACTAATCTTTCTAAAAAGTCATACATACGACGTTTTCTTAAGGTCACTTTACATCCAATCGGCCAACCTTCACGAATTTTAAAGCCAGCGATTGCTTTTTTAACTAAAGTCGTTATCGGTTTTTGTCCGGTTATTTTTGTCATATCTTCAATTGCAGATTGCAGAATTTTTTTGTCTCCCACTGCTTCGCCAACACCCATGTTAACAACGATTTTTTCAAGTCGCGGTACTTGCATTACACTCTTATATTTAAAACGTTGTTTTAAATCTGGGACGATATTTTCTTTATAATAGACATTTAACTTTGTCATGATTCACCACTATATGATTTAGGTATCAATTACTTCGTCGTTAGACTTACAATACCTAACTTTTTTACCATTATCTAAGACTTTAAATCCAATTCTATCCGGCTTATCAGTCACCGGGTTAACGATTGCTAAATTTGACAAATGTATCGATGCTTCTTTTTCAATAATCCCACCTTGCTGATTAGCTTGAGGATTACGTTTAACATGTTTTTTGACTAAATTGACACCTTCAACAATCGCACGATACTTAGGCTTCAATAGCTTTATAACTTTGCCTTTAGCACCTTTATCTTTACCTGCAATAACGACGACGTTATCACCTGTTTTTAATCTATTCATATTTTTTAACCTTTATAATACTTCAGATGCCAGTGATACGATTTTCATGAATTTTTCATTTCTTAATTCTCGTGTCACCGGTCCAAAAACACGTGTACCAATAGGCTGTAACTGATTATTTAATAATACTGCTGCATTGCTATCGAAACGTATCGCAGAACCATCGCCTCGTCTAATGCCTTTTTTGGTTCGCACAATCACAGCACTATAAACATCACCTTTTTTAACACGTCCTCTAGGTATTGCTTCTTTAACACTAACTTTAATTACATCGCCAATATTTGCATAACGACGCTTTGATCCACCTAAGACCTTTATGCACTGTAATCTTCGAGCACCGCTATTATCGGCAACTTCTAATTCAGTTTGCATTTGTATCATTATTTTCCCCTAATACTTAATAAGAGAACCACCAATTTGATCTCTAGGTTTAAAGTAGTTAATTGCAAATCACCATTTAATAAGGTGGTGATTATTATATCAATTGTTTGGTTAGTTGCATAGTCTGACTAAACATTAACTTAGTCAAATCATACACGTCTAACTCATTGTTTTTTTGATAAAATTTCTACAACTTTCCAGCGTTTACGTCTGGAGTAAGGACGGCACTCTTGAATAACTACCGTATCGCCTTCTTTACAATTGTCTGCCTCATCATGGGCCATTAATTTTGTATTTTTAGATACATACTTGTCATACATCTCATGCTTGACTTTAGTTTCATATAAAACCACAACAGATTTTTGCATTTTATCGCTAATTACTTTAGCAATTAGGGTCTTAGGTTGCTTTTCAACTGCGTTTTCAATACTCATAGTTTAAACCTTCCGCTTTTCATGCATAACAGTGAGGATTCGGGCAATTTTCCGCCGCAACAATTGAAATTGATGCGGTCTAACTGGTTGCTTTAAGCCCTTCTGCATACGTAAATTAAATTGCTCTTTTAAAGAGCTTTCATATTCTTTTTGCAAATCTTCTGCAGACATTTTTCTAATTTCATTTATGTTCATTACTTCACCGTACGTTTTACAAATACTGTTTTAACAGGTAATTTTGCTGCGGCTAATATAAAGGCTTCGCGTGCAAGGTCTTCTGGAACACCTTCAATTTCAAACAGTACTGTACCTGGTTTAACTAATGCAACCCAATATTCCACACTACCTTTACCTTTACCTTGACGAACTTCTAAAGGTTTTTTAGTAATCGGTTTATCAGGAAAAATTCTAATCCAAACTTTACCACCACGTTTAATATGGCGAGTAAAAGCCCTTCGGGCTGCTTCGATTTGTCTCGCAGTGATTCGACCTCGCTGTGTCGCTTTTAGACCATATTCACCAAAGCTAATTTTGGCGCCACGAGTAGCGATACCACGATTACGGCCTTTTTGCTGTTTTCTATATTTCGTTTTGTTGGGCTGTAACATTTTTTAATTCCTCAACCTAGCCTACTACGACGCTTGCTGATTTTGTGATTCAACACTTTGATTTGTATTATTTCGCTCGCGTTTCTCTATAATTTCACCTTTAAATATCCATACTTTTACGCCGATAATTCCGTAAGTCGTTTTTGCTTCTGCCAAAGCATAATCTACATCTGCTCTGAAAGTATGCAATGGTACTCTACCTTCACGATACCATTCACTTCTAGCAATTTCTGCACCACCCAAACGACCACTAACACAGATTTTAATACCTTTGGCACCTGCCTTAAGTGCATTGGATACCGCTCTTTTCATTGCGCGTCGAAACATAACCCGACGTTCTAATTGCTGTGCGACATTTTTTGCAACCAATCTGGCGTCAATTTCAGGTTTCCTAACTTCTTCAATATCAATATGTACGGGAATACCCATCATGTTACTAACGGCTTTACGCACTTTTTCAACTTCACCACCTTTTTTACCAATGATGACGCCGGGTCTAGCGACATAAACGGTGATTACGGCATTGCGTGCGGGCCTTTCAATTTTGATATGACTCACACCTGCTGGAGCCATCTCCTTTTCTAAATATTTTCTGACTTGTAAATCAGACCATAAGGTATCCGAGTACTTTTTGGTATCGGCAAACCATAAAGATTCCCAATCCTGAATAATACCCAGCCTAATACCAATTGGATTTACTTTTTGACCCATAAATTAATCCTCACCCTTTTCCGATAACACTACTGTGATATGAGAAGTTCGTTTTAAAATTCTATCTGCACGACCTTTTGCTCTTGGACGTATACGTTTTAGCATAGGACCAGGATCAACAAAAATTCTCGTTACAAATAATTCATCGATGTCTAAACCAAAATTATTTTCAGCATTAGCAATTGCGGAGTTTAACAATTTTTTGATTACTCGCGCTGCACGTTTAGGACTATACTCAAGTAAATCAGTGGCCTTATCTATGTTCATCCCACGAATTTGATCTGCAACTAATCGACATTTCTGTGGCGATATACGTGCATGTTTTAAAATAGCTTTTGCCTCTTGTCTCATCATCAACCTCAAAGTCTAACTTTTTTCTTTTCTATCACCAGAATGCCCACGAAAAGTTCGGGTTGGTGCAAATTCACCTAATTTATGCCCTACTTTATTTTCATCGATGAATACGGGAACAAAATCACGCCCATTATGCACTGCTATGGTTAAGCCGACCATATCAGGAATGATCATCGAACGACGTGACCAGGTTTTAATTGGTTTTTTACTTTTAGTCGCCACAGCATTTTCGATCTTCTTCAAAAGATGATCATCAATGAATGGGCCTTTTTTCAATGAACGAGCCACTTAGCTATCCCCTATTTATCTTTGTGTCTACTACGAATAATGTCTTTATTGGTACGTTTATTATTTCTAGTCTTATAACCTTTTGTTGGCACACCCCAAGGCGTTACTGGGTGTCTACCTCCAGAAGTACGGCCTTCACCACCACCATGTGGGTGATCTACTGGGTTCATCGCCACCCCTCTAACTGTCGGCCTAATACCACGCCAACGTTTGGCACCTGCTTTACCGATAGAAATTAGATTATGTGCACCATTGCTTACGCTACCAATCGTTGCACGACAGGTAATTGGAACTCGTCTAACTTCTCCAGATCGCATGCGCAACATCGCATGTTGACCTTCTTTTGCAATTAGCTGCACGGATGCGCCAGCACTACGTGCTAGCTGCGCGCCTTTACCTGGTTTCATTTCGATAGCATGAATTACTGTACCGACTGGAATGTTCTCTATCGGCAAGGCATTTCCCAATTTAATCGGTGCCTCTTGTCCAGATACAATGCTATCACCTGCTTTTAATGATTCAGGTGCAATAATATATTTTCTCTCACCATCTTTGTAACATACTAAAGCAATGTGTGCGGTACGATTAGGATCATACTCTATTCTTTCAACAATTGCTGGAATATTATCTTTGATGCGTTTAAAATCAATCACTCGATAACGACGCTTATGACCGCCGCCTTTATGCCAAACAGTTATTTTACCTTCACTATTGCGACCGCCAGTTTTGGTCTTTTTTTGCTGTAATGACTTTATTCTTTTTTTACCTTTATAAAGGTGCTCACGATTCTCTTTAACTAAAAACCGTCTTCCCGGAGATGTTGGCTTTACTTTTTTAATACGTAACGTCATTTCTGCCTCTACTCATTACCAAACAGATTAATGCTATCACCTTGCTTCAAACTAACGTAAGCTTTTTTAAAGCCTTGTCTATGGCCTACTTGACCTTTAAACATTTTCTGTTTTGGCTTGGCATTTAATACATTAACTTTAATTACAGTGACATCAAAAATATTTTCAATTGCATTTTTAATCGCTATTTTCGATGCTTTTTTTGCAACC
>JBCDIY010000082.1:0-5947 GCA_038748435.1 Pseudomonadota bacterium
CGAAAAAATCATTGGCATTTATATAATTGTTCATTTAGAAAAATGTTTAAACCGCGCTTTGTCTTGCTAATTAATTTTGATCATTCGCCAACAAACCAACTTGTGATAGAATTATGCCTGATTAAAAAAACCGTTGTATAAATGAATATCAATGAAAATTAAAATAAGCCTGTTTTTGTTAATTTTATTCGCTTTAGTTTCGCAAACCTTCGCACGCAATGGTTCCATTTCTATTGCTGACAAGCTGGGATGGGTTTTGGCACCCAATCAAAATATTTGTGGTGGTTATTATATTGAGCCAAAACTAAATAATAACAATCAATCTATTTTACCTATCAAACAAAGTACAACTAAAATCAGTGCAGATTATGGCACATTTTCGCGCAAAGGTGTTTCTATTCTTAGAGGTAATGTCATAGTTTTACAAAGTGGTCGCCGTCTAACCGCTGATAAAGCCATCTTACACAGAGATCCAAAAACTGGTAAAGTCACGACAATTGATTTATACGGTAATGTCAAAGCTTATGAAGCAGGAAAATTAGTTGTCAGCAAACATGCGCATTTGGTAGTGAATGAAAAATTAGGTCATCTAGATAACGTTGCCTATCGAGTCGAGCTATATGGCACTAGTGTGCCTATTAATCGTCGGCAACGGCGCTTAGAAGGTCTGGTTGCATGGGGGCAAGCAAAGCGTGCGCAACAAACTGCACCGGGTAAATCACAATATACTTACGCAACTTATACCACATGTGCACCAAACGTAAATCAATGGTTATTACGCGCAGACAAAATAAATTTAGATAAAAAAGCCGGCCGCGGTACAGCCCGCAATGTTATGTTAACTTTTAAAGGCATCCCATTATTTTACACACCCTACTTAAATTTCCCGATTTCAAATAAACGTAAGACCGGCTTTTTGTATCCAATATTTGGCCTTGGTAATGCTTCTGGTGCAGAATTTGGCCTGCCCTTCTATATGAATATTGCACCCAATTATGATGCAATGATAACGCCGATCTATTTTAGTAAACGTGGCGTTATGGTACGTGGTGATATTCGTTATTTGACCCACTCAAGTCATGGGATTTTCAATGTAGCGGTACTACCAGGAGATCGGGAATTTAAAAAATTCCAGCGCGAAGCAGCCACGGATCCTACCTTAAATACGCGTTTTGGTTTTAGAGAATTAGAAGATGAAACGCCTGATCGTTACTTTCTTAGTTGGCGTGACAATCGTTATTTAACTCGACATTGGAGTACGGCAATAGACTATGCCGATGTCAGTGACGCTTATTTCTTTCAAGATTTTGGCAACGCGCCTGAAGTCATTTCTACTAATCAACTGTTTCGTCAGGCACGCACAGATTATTACACAAATCATTGGCACTTTGATGCGATGGTACAAAATTACAAAACGCTAAATGCTGTAAACCGCCAACCTATTGGGACACTATACAGTCGCTTACCGCAATTTGATCTTAATGGTGAATATCCAAGTGCTTTTGGTGGTGTTGCCGATGTGTTTTTACATTCTCAAGCCGTTTACTTTGAACGTCAATTGGGTGCATTTGATACACGCCAACCCCTCGATGGCTCAAGATTATTATTGCAACCTGGTATCAGCCTCCCTTTTGCTTGGAGTTGGGGTTATTTCACACCGTCCACCCAAGTGCAGATGCGCGAATATGATTTGCAAAATACATTACCAGGTGAACCAAGAACAGATAGATTTGCAATTCCTATCTATGATGTCGATACTGGCGTCTATTTTGATCGAAACTTTCATTTCGCCGGCGGCGATTATTTACAAACTTTAGAACCTAGATTATTTTATTTATATGTTCCATTTCAAAATCAAAATCAAATTCCTAACTTTGATTCAGCATTCATTCCATTTAATTATGAACAAATGTTTCGCGTTAACCGCTTCAGTGGTAATGATAGATTAGGGGATGCGAACCAACTCACTTATGCATTAACTACACGGATGATCGATACCGATGATGGTTATGAAAAGTTTAACGCCAGTGTTGGGCAAATATTATATTTTCGTGATCGGCGCTTGAATATTTGTTCACCTATAGCAAGCTCCACCGGGGTAACACCAGGTTGTACTAATGATTTAAACTCAAGTATCGGTGTTACGTCTAATACTGAAACTTTCTCTCCGGTTGCTGGAAAAGTGAGCTATCACTTCTCGCCAATTTTTAGCATCAACGGGGAAACTGCTTACGATGTCGGTGAAAGACGCATGATCACCAGTAATGAATATGTGCAATATAATCCAGCGTATAATTCTGTTATTAATTTTGGGTATAGTTATTTGCGTAATGGTGATATTATCGGCATCCCTAATGGTGCGGCTTCGAATGATTTAAGTCAATTAAGTACTAGCGCTGCTTGGCCAATTTTCGCTAATTGGAGTGTCATCGGCTTATTTAATTACAATATCAACAAACAACGTCCACAAACCTATTATGCTGGTGTATCATACAATAGTTGTTGTTGGCGCTTACGTTTTGTGGTGGGTCGTATCTTCACCGCACTTGACCAAAACGATAATGCTGTATTTCGTAATGTATTTTATGTACAATGGCAACTTAAAGGATTGGGTAATATCGGTACGAATAGTATTAGCGATATTCTATCTAACCAAATTGAAGGTTACCATGATCCTTTTCTATACAATAAACCGGGTTTATTAGGATAATTTATGATGAAATTTAAACTATTACCAATAATTGGCTTGAGTTTTTTATTCGCTCTGCTACTACCGTTAACAACGATCGCAGCAACGGAAGAATCATTAGACGGCATCGCCGCTATCGTTAACAATCAAGTTATCACCCAAAGTCAATTACAGACACAAATTTCTGGCATTATGGCTAACTTGAAAGTACATCATCAACCAATTCCAGCCAAAGCGACACTCAGTCAATTGGTTTTAAAAAAATTAATCGACACCAATCTACAACTGCAAATTGCTAAGCGCCAAGGTATCGATGTAAGTAATCGTCAAGTCAATCAAACCATTCGTCTTATCGCCGCTCAAAACCACATGAGTGTGGCTAAAATGCGTGGTGCTTTAGCTAAATCTGGCGTCGATTATACGCGCTATCGTAAACAAATACATGATCAATTAATGGTAAGAGCCGTACAACAACAATACCTCAGTGAAAAAATTCATGTCACCAAACAAGACATACAAAAACAAATTGATAAATTCAAAAATAATGCTTCCAACAATCCTTTTTATCATTTAGATATTATTAACTTACCTTTACCGCACAGCGCCACTGAAAGCAATATTATCAATGCCAAAATTAATGAAATCATGCAATCGTTACGTTCAGGCATGAGTATGACAACTGCTGCGATCAATGCTTCAACACCAAGCTTACTGATACAAAGCCAAGATATTGGTTGGCATCAACTCAATCAATTACCTCCTGCCGTTGAGGCGAGAATTGGTGCGGCGAAAATCGGTGATGTCATTGGCCCCATACAGAATGGCAATATGATCAGTCTGATTAAAGTTATTGCGATAAAGCACCGCGAATTTAAAAAGATCGTTGAACAATATCATTTACGGCAAATTGTCATTAAAACCGGACAGGATATTTCTCCGTCTGAAGCACAACTCATGTTGAAAAAAGTGCGTCAGCAAATTATTCATGGACAATCGTTTGCACAATTAGCACAAACTTATTCGGAAAGCCCCAGCCGTGCTAAGGGTGGAGATTTAGGTTGGCAAACTGCGCATGCAATTGCACCGAAAACATTTGCAGTCATTAATAAGTTAAAACCACAACAAATTTCAGCACCTTATCAAATCAAAAATAACTGGATCCTTACCCAATATTTGGGTAAAAGAAAAAAAGATCTGACTGATGAAATCTTAGGCCGGCAAATTAGAGCTTATCTATACTCTAAACAGGCTGATAAGGTATTAGCAAATTGGGTCAAAACTTTACGTAAAGAATCTTTTATTAAGATTATGAATACATGATCAAAAAAATTGTTTTAACGCCTGGACAACCCGGTGGTATCGGTATTGATTGTACGATTGCTTTAGCACAACAGCCACAGCAAGCAGAGATCATAGCCATGGCGGATCCGCAAGTAATCGAAGCCCGGGCAAAAAAATTGGGCCAAACGCTTAAACTCAGTGATTACAATCCTGATGCCACCACATCTATCTCAAAACCTGGGCAGTTGAAAATCTTTCCTTTTACTGCGGCTGAACCTGATATCTGTGGTTCTACCTCAACCAAAAATGCCAGTTACATTTTAGCGACGCTAGAACGTGCCACCGAAGGTTGTTTAAATAACGAATTTCACGCTTTAGTTACCGGCCCGGTAAATAAAACCATTATTAATGAAGCTGGCTACAATTTTCAAGGCCACACTGAATATTTAGCTAAACTGACGCATACAACCACACCGGTCATGCTATTAGTTGCAAAGCAGCTTCGAGTTGCGCTGGCGACGACTCACGTGCCGTTAAGAGATGTACCCAAAGCAATGAACCAAGCAAAAATTTTGCAAACGCTAGAAGTTTTGCATCAAGATTTGCAACTAAAATTTGCTATTGCCAATCCAAAAATTTTAGTGTGTGGATTAAATCCACATGCTGGCGAAGGCGGGTTTTTAGGGACCGAGGAATTAAATGTCATTGCCCCAGCGGTTAAAATCTTACAACAAAAAGGTTATAAAATTATTGGCCCCGTTCCAGGTGATACTGCATTTATACCTGAACGTTTGCAAACTATCGATGCTGTGCTTGCCATGTATCATGATCAAGGTCTAACAGTGATAAAACATCTGGGTTTTGGCCAAGCTGTGAATGTTACGCTGGGCTTGCCGATTATTCGCACTTCTGTCGATCACGGTACTGCTTTAGATATTGCTGGCACAGGTAAAGCCTCAGCTTCGAGTTTACAAAAAGCTGTGGACATGGCATTAAAATTAGTAAATAACTTGGAAGCCTAATTCGCCATGAGCGTTAAATCGCGCAAACACTCCGGTCAACAGTTATTAAATAGGATGTCTAATTCACCATGAGTGTTAAACCGCGTAAGCGTTTCGGTCAGCATTTTTTGACTGATGCAACGATTATCGAACGCGTCATACAAACCATCAATCCACAACCTGATCAAACGTTAATAGAAATTGGCCCGGGCTTAGGTGCAATTACCGAACCTTTATTAAAAGCTGCTGGCAAACTGATTGCGCTAGAATTAGATCGCGATGTCATCCCACATTTACGTGCACATTGTCATGGTTTAGGCCAGTTGGATATCATCAATGTTGACGTGCTTAATTATGATTTTAAAGCACTTTATCAACAAAAAAAATTACACATCGTCGGCAACCTACCTTATAACATTTCTACTCCATTGATGTTTCACTTATTTAAATTTCTCGACATCATCCAGTCGATGCATTTTATGTTGCAAAAAGAAGTTGCCGATCGCCTAACAGCTCAAGTTAACACGAAACAATATGGTCGCTTGAGTATCATGGCACAATATCATTGCCATATTACTGAATTATTCGATGTGCCGCCGCAAGCATTCAAACCCGCACCTAAAGTTTTTTCCAGCATCGTCGAATTGACACCTAGAACCAATTTGCCCGAAAAAGCCAAAGATTATACGCGATTTGAATTGCTAGTTAGAGAAGCGTTTAATCATCGTCGCAAGACCTTACAAAATAGCTTAAAAGGATATATAGATAGTGACGATTTTGTTAAAGTTGGCATTGACCCTAAAAGGCGAGCAGAAACTTTAACCGTGGAAGAATTTATCACGCTAGCCAATCTATTTTAACTTTTGTGGTGTTGTTAGGCTATTCCATGCATGGCTATTCCCCTCTTTTTGCGAAAGAGGGGTTAGGGGAGATTTGTCAATTTACTGAAAAATCCCTCCTGTCCTCCCTTTTAAAA
>JBCDIY010000083.1:0-5925 GCA_038748435.1 Pseudomonadota bacterium
AATTTTATTAAAAACTCGATTTAATACACATAAAAATGAGATTTTTTTGTACAATTGAACTAAAGTTACAGTGGTTGGTTAAAATTTAGGAACAACAAAATGTCAATCGCAAGAAAAATGGTTTTAAATTACGCAAGGATCGCATCAGGTTTCTTGCTGCTGTCTATTATAAACATTGCCATTGCGGTAAATTTAAACAGTCCAGCAAAATCTAACAATGCTTCCGTGTTAGAACAAAGAATAATCACTGAATTAAACAAACCTTCTCATGATTTAATTAAAAAATTCAAACTTTCTAGAACAAAATGGTTACATTTTGCTTATAGAAATACGTTTGTTTTTAATCCACGTAAATTACGCTGGTATGCTTATGGTAGTAATGGCCGCATTATTCGCAGTGGTCGTGCTGTTGGCGGTGCCGGTTATTGCCGTGACATTAAACGTTCGTGTCGTACACCGGTAGGTTCATTTCGCGTACAACGCAAAGGTGGTCCTGGATGCCGCTCTAGCCGATATCCTTTAGGCCGCGGCGGTGCAATGATGTCATATTGTATGTTCTTTAGCAAATACTATGCGATTCATGGATCTAACAGTCTACCAGGACGGAATGCCAGTCATGGTTGTATTCGCGTGAGTCCTTCTGCGGCAAGATGGTTAAGCCATAACTTTATCCGTATTGGCACACGTGTCGTGGTTTTACCCTATTAAGTCGTATGATTAAGCGGTTTGTGGTTCAGCGAGAGGTTTTAATAAGCCGGATTCGATATTAAATACGCGATCCATCTTCGCTGCGATACGTTCATCGTGAGTGACGATGACAATGCTAGTCTGTAGTTCTCTATTTAGCTCAAGCATACTTTCGTAAACTTTGGTTGCAGTTTTCGTGTCCAAGTTACCGGTTGGCTCATCCGCCAATACACAACGTGGTTTGGTCACTAAAGCACGTGCAATGGCCGTACGTTGACGTTCCCCACCAGACAATTCGCCAAGCTTATGATGTAATCGATGCTGCATACCGATTTTCTCTAATATAGCAATTGCTTTTAACTTCGCTTCAGCTGGCGCGATACGGCGTATCAATAACGGCATACAGACATTTTCTAGCACGCTAAATTCAGGCAGAAGATGGTGAAATTGATAAATAAAACCTAAAGCTTTATTACGCAAAGCGCAACGTTGCTTTTCTGACAGTGTATGAATTGCTTGGCCAAGAATTTTTACGATACCTTGGGTAGGTTTATCCAAACCACCAAGAATATGCAACAACGTGCTTTTGCCTGCGCCTGAAGTGCCTAAAATTGCAATTTGTTCGCCTGGCATGACATCGAAATCAACCTCTTTTAACACATCGACTTTCAAGCTACCATCACGAAATGTCTTACTTAAGCCACGACAAGACAAAACTGGTGTTAATTTCTCACTCATAACGTAATGCCTCCGCAGGTTGTGTACGTGATGCGCGCCATGCTGGGTAAATCGTTGCGATTAAACTTAATAAGAAAGCTGCGATACAAATATGGATGACATCGCTAGGAATAATTTTTGACGGTAAATAGTTAACAAAATATACGCTAGAAGATAATAACTGTACATGGAAATATTTTTCTATCACATTCACAACAGATGTGACGTTGGATGCTAGCAACAATCCACCGAGTAAACCTAAAATTGTCCCTATCACACCGACGATAAACCCTTGGACAATAAAAATCACCATGATCGTTCTTGGGGTGGCACCAAAAGTCCGTAAAATGGCAATGTCAGCGCGTTTATCATTGACCACCATGACCAAAGTTGACACCAAATTAAAAGCAGCAACAGCAACAATGAGTAATAGAATTAAAAACATCATATTCTTTTCTAATTTAATCGCTTTAAACAAAGCACCATAAGTTTGCGTCCAATTAGCAACAAAAAAATGTGTCGGCAATTTTGCTGCAATGGCTGCAGCAATCATTGGTGCGTGATAAAAATTACTAACTTTTAACCTTAAGCCACTGACTTCGCCGGGTTGCAACTGATAAAGTACTTGTGCATCTTTGAAGTCAATAAAAGCTAATTGACTATCAAAGCCAAAACCATTGCCAGCATTAAAAATGCCGACAACTTTAAAACGTTTATAACGCGGCACAATGCCAATCGGGCTTAAAGATGCTTCTGGGGTTACCAGCATGACTTTATCACCAACACTTAAATCTAAATTATCTGCTAAAGTCTGGCCTAAGATAATACCAAATTGGCCTGGTTTTAAATCACTTAAGGAACCAGCTACCATCTTATTACCAAGTTGGGAAATTGTTTTCTCTTGCTTTGGTTCAATGCCATTGACCACGGCTGGATAGACTAGACCTTCATGCGTTAGCATACCTTGCCCAGCAATAAAAGGCACAACAGCGTTGACATCGGGTAGTTGGCGAATACGTCGTTGCCAGTGCTGCCAATTTTGCATCGCACCACCATCGTTACGCACCACGACTTGTGGCGCCATTTCTAACACCCGTGAACGAATTTCGTTATCAAAACCATTCATCACTGACAATACCGTAATGAGTACCGTTACCCCCAATGCAATACCTAACATGGAAGTTAAAGAGATAAACGAAATAAAATGATTGCGACGTTTTGCTTGCGTATAGCGCAAACCGATGTAAATAGATACTGGATTAAACACATGTTTCTCTTTTGAATATATTCAAACATCTATTTTAACCCGACAACCAAGTTGCTTGCAAAAAAGTTTCTCTGTAGGTATGGTGAGAGAACTTAAAGCATAAAAGATGAATTGACATGCAATCAAAGCATTACGATATTATCATTGTCGGCGCTGGCTTGTTAGGCTCAAGTCTTGCCTGTGCTTTACAGCAAACTGGGCTTAAAATTGCCATTATTGACGCAAAATCAATGATATCAGCTAAAACTCCTGAAAACCGTGATATCCGCTCTATTGCACTATCTCTGGCAAGTTGTAATATTCTTAAAAATATTGGTTTTACAAGTATTTTTACCAATTCGGCGACGCCGATAAAACGCATCCACGTTTCTGATAAAGGTCATTTTGGCTTTACCCGATTAAATGCAGCAGATTATGATTTAACTGCTTTTGGCTACGTGATTCCCTATCACTTATTAGTCAGTGAATTCATGGAGAAAATTTCTGCTGCGAAAGCAATTGATACTTTCGCTCCAGCAACCGTGCAATCCATTGATTTACAAACTAATTCTGCCCGATGTCAAATAGAATATGCTGAGCAAAAAATCACGTTAGAAACAAATTTACTCATTGCTGCTGATGGCAGCCATTCTTTTGCGCGAAAACAATTAAATCTTGCAACCCAACAACAAGATCACCAGCAACAGGCATTAGTCGCCAATGTCGGTATTATCAGCGACACCTTTGATATTGCTTATGAACGTTTTTGTGATTCTGGGATTATAGCCTTGTTACCACAAAAGTTGCATCAATATGGCTTAGTTTGGACCGATAAAAATTCACATATTGAATCGATGCTGGCGCTAAACGACGATGCTTTTTTACAGCATTTACAAAGCCATTTCGGCTATCGGCTAGGACGCTTTACTTGGATAGGCAAACGCTTTAACTATCCATTACAAACTATTTTTACCCAAGAACAAGCCAAACCACATTTCTTATTGCTGGGGAATGCAGCACACACCGTCCATCCTGTTGCGGCACAAGGTTTTAATCTAGGTTTACGAGATCTTGCAGAATTGCTAGCAACCATCGAATTAATGTCAAAAGATAATGCAATAGGTAAGATAGAGTTGTTAAACGACTTCATTACAAAACGTATTCAAGATCAACAAAGAATCGTTCGCTTTACTCACAGTTTAATTAATACTTTTAAAAATCCTTTAGCGAGTGTGAAATTCACCCGCAATATGGCTTTGAATTTATTAGATGGCCTACCGAGTTTAAAAAGATCATTTGCTTTTCGAAGCATGGGATTTAACCCGCCTGTGCCAGAATTTGCCTATTGTGAATAAGGAATGAATGATGGAATGGTTAAGTCAATTTATTCATTTTTTCTTACACATCGATCAGTATTTAATTGCTCTGATTCAAACTATGGGACATTGGGTTTACGCACTACTATTTTTAATTATTTTTCTTGAATCAGGTGCGATTATTACACCGATATTACCCGGCGAATCTATGTTATTTGCTGCCGGTTCGCTTTCTGCCGTGGGTGCATTAAACCGGGATTTATTGTTTGTATTATTAGCTGTTGCTGCAGTTAGCGGTGGCTTTGTAAATTTTTTTATTGGCAAATACATTGGCGAGAAAATTTTGGCATCGAAACGGTTGAATAAATTAAAAGGCTATATACAGCGCACTCATGACTTCTATGAAAAATATGGTGCCATGACAATTCTCATCGCCCGCTTAATTCCTATTATTAGAACTTACGCGCCTTTCGTTGCCGGTGTAGCAAAAATGCGTACTCGAGTGTTCAGCTTTTACAACACCGTAGGCGGTATTGCCTGGATTGGTTTTTTTATTTATATCGGCTATTTTTTTGGCAATATTCAATTTGTAAAAAATAATTTTTCGTTTTTTATTTTAGGTATTATCGTCGTTTCTATTGTGACAAATTTAATATAATTGGTTAAATACTTTAAAAAACATTCACACAAGAAATAAAGTAATTTATTATGAAAAAATATGATTATGATCTTATCATCGTTGGCGCAGGCATTGTTGGCCTTTGCCTGGCTGCTGCTCTAGACCAAACTGATTTAAAAATATTATTGTTAGATAAAAACCCTTTTATCGATTTCAATCTAAAAAATAACTATGATCTCCGCGTGAGCGCAATTAATCGGAACTCTGAAACGTTATTTAACCGTATGGGTATTTGGCAGGATATCAAAACCCATCGTGCCAGTAGCTTTCGTCATATGATTGTTTGGGACAAACATGCAAATTTGCAATTTAATGCTGAAGATATTGCATATTTTCATTTAGGTCATATCGTCGAACATCAAGTGTTAAAATATTCGTTACTACAAAAACTAAAGCTCGCTAAACAAATTCATTTGAAAGAAGCGATAACAATTGAAACAGTTAACATCACTGATTCACAAGTTCATGTGCAAACACCCCATCATAGCTTTAAAACAAAGCTGCTAATTGGTGCCGATGGTAGTCATTCCTGGCTCCGTGATCACTTGGGTTTTAAATTAGATGAAAACTCGTATCAACATAATGCTTTAATTTGCACAGTCAATACTGAAAAAACTCACAAAAATACTGCTTATCAATGCTTTACTGACGGCACGATCCTGGCATTTTTACCGTTAAAAGATAAACAAACTTGTTCTATCGTTTGGTCTGCACCCACCGAAAAAATCCAAGCGCTACTAGCACTAGATGAAACTGCATTTAACCAAAAACTAGCGAAAAACTTAGACTTTAAACTCGGTAAAGTAAATTTAATTAGCCCGCGTGTTGAGTTTCCATTAGCGCAACGGCATGTTAATTCCTACATTCAAACTCGTACGGCACTTATTGGTGATGCTGCACACACGATTCACCCGCTCGCTGGCCTAGGATTAAATTTAGGTTTGGCCGATGTTGCATGTTTAGCCGAAATTCTCAAAAAAACTAACGCT
This sequence comes from Pseudomonadota bacterium, assembly GCA_038748435.1. Taxonomy (GTDB): domain Bacteria; phylum Pseudomonadota; class Gammaproteobacteria; order JBGSLN01; family JBGSLN01; genus JBCDIY01. Next base: position 5,635 of record JBCDIY010000083.1, read on the forward strand.
GCACAAAGAGACATTGGTCTGCAGCCTTATTTACGCCAATATCAACGCCAGCGTTATCCAGAAAACCAGTTATTTATAAATAGCATTGGTAAATTGAAACATTTGTTTAGTTCGAAAACTTGGCCTATTGAACTAATGCGTCAATTTGCATTGTTAGCAACTAACCAAATTCAACCGCTGAAACAAGCGTTCATTCATGCAGCGCAGATGTGATATATGTGACAACACTGCCTTCGCGTAAATGACAAATCTGATTTACATAACAACACTATTTCAAAAGCGCAATCAAGT
>JBCDIY010000084.1:0-5898 GCA_038748435.1 Pseudomonadota bacterium
CTTTATTTTTTTTGTCGAAAACAAAGTGTACCTATTTTGTATTCGTAACTCTACTTTTCCTCCTGACACCGCCAATATCTATCATTTATCCAACAACGCCGCCTGCGCGGGGATGACAAGTCCGATTTACGCAACAACGCCTTTGTAAAAAGGAGGGAGGGAATAGCTGAAAGGCTATTCCGCTAGTCGATTAAACCTAACTGTTTAACGGCATCGCGTTCTTGCCGCAATTCGTCTAATGTTGTCGCTAATCTTTGTCGGGCAAAATCATTGTGTTCAATACCTTGCACCACTTCGATTTTACCTGCACGAGTTCGAACTGGATACGAAAAGATTAAACCCTTATCAACGTCATATTCACCTTGCGATGCTTTGCAAACTGAGAAATAATCATGCGCTGGTGTATCGGTAATTAAAGCATTCACGCTAGCAACAATCGCATTGGCTGCCGATGCAGCAGAAGAAGCACCGCGGGCTTTAATGACAGCTGCACCGCGTTTTTGTACCGTGGTGATAAATTCATCTTTTAGCCAAGTGTGATCGCTAATTACTTCGGGGACCGCTTGGCCATTGATTTTAGCATTGTAAAAATCTGGGTATTGTGTGGCCGAATGATTACCCCAGATGGCCATTTGCGACACTTTATCGACATCGACGCCAGCTTTGATGGCTAATTGAGATCGAGCACGTTTTTCATCTAACATCGTCATGGCATAAAATCGATCGTTAGGGACGTCTTTAGCATTGTGCATGGTAATCAAGCAATTTGTGTTACAAGGATTACCGACCACTAATACACGTACGTCAGATGCAGCATGATTATTAATCGCTTGTCCTTGCTTGGTAAAGATACCACCATTAATTTCTAATAGATCACCGCGCTCCATGCCGGCCTTGCGTGGCACAGCACCAACTAGCAACGCCCAGTTGATATCTTTCATCGCGACATTTAAATCCGCTGTGGTAACGACATTTTTTAATAATGGAAAGGCACAATCTTGTAATTCCATCACCACACCTTGTAACGCTGGCAAGGCTTGCTCTAACTCTAACAGATGTAAATCTACCGTCGTATTAGGCCCAAACATTTGCCCGGAAGCGATACGAAATAACAATGCATAACCAATTTGACCTGCTGCACCGGTGATAGCGACTTTGACGTGTTGTTGTGTCATGGATTTCCTCTCTGTTTAATTATCGTGGATATTTTTTGTTTGTTGGGCTTCGCTTCGCTCAACCCAACCTACATTTTGAGCAAATGTAGCCCGTGTTTTAACACGGGATAATTAACAAAAAGCTATTTTACCCAGTGGTTCCGCTACGCTCAACCACTGGCTACAGTTTATAGTTTGTTAAAAAACTGTTTCCAATTATAACTTGCATCACCCACGACGATAAAGGGTGGATTAATTAAAGAAGCCTTGGTATTGTAACATAATGGGTTAAATTCTAAGTCGCAAACACGCCCACCGGCGACTTCAACAATACATTGTGACGCACCGGTGTCCCATTCTGAAGTGGGGCCCATACTGGCATAGATATCTGCTTTACCTTCTGCAATCAGGCAAGATTTGAGTGAACTGCCTTTTTTTATAATTTCGTGGCCACGAATTTTTTCCAGATAGGGTGCAAATTCTTTATGGCCATGCCGACGACTTAAAGCAACCGTAAGTTTATCTCCAGCCTGGCGCACTTTGATTTCGTGAGGTGGTTGTTGCGCTTCAATTTTATAGGCTTTAGTTGATCGACTTGCATAGTAGCACCAATCCAATACTGGTGCATAAACTACACCTAGAACGCTATGGTGCTGTGCAATTAAAGCAATATTTACGGTAAATTCATCGGTGCGTTGAATAAATTCTTTGGTACCATCGAGTGGATCGATTAACCAATAAGTATGCCATTTTTTTCTTTCACTAAAATCAATGTTGGCAGCTTCTTCAGATAAAATCGGAATTTCTGGTGTGAGTTGCTGTAATTTATTTTTTATAACTTGATGCGCGATTAAGTCCGCTTGTGTTACTGGCGTCTTGTCGGCTTTGATTTTTACATCCACTGGCGTCTTTTGTTGATAGACCTCCATGATCGCTTTACCTGCTTGTTTTGCAAGTTGGATTAAATCAGGTAGTATATTTTCATAATTCATTTGGCTATACATTTCAATAAAAAAGAGCTTTAACCAATAACAACGCGGCAATGCTACGTGCTTCGGTAAAATCTTCACGTTTGAGTAATTGTTTATAATCTTGGATTTTCCACGGTACGACTTCTAACGGTTCCGGTTCATCGCCAATGAGTTTTTCTGGATACAGATCACGCGCTAGCATTATCGTAGCGTGATTGCCCCAATAACCTGGTATAGCTGAGGTTTGTTTAATCGCCTCTATATTTTTAGCACCAAAACCGATTTCTTCTTTTAATTCACGATCGGTTGCAGCAACTAAATCTTCACCGGCATTGACCATACCTTTTGGGAAAGCTAATTCATAACGATCGAGTCCAGCAGCATACTCTGACACTAACAATAAAGTATCATCCGCCTGCAATGGCACGATGATAACGGCACCGTGGCTTCTGCCAGCAATGCGTTCAAATTGTCGCGTCGCGCCGTTAGAGAATTCTAAATCCAATTGCTCAATAGCAAAGTAACGACTACGCGCGACAATTTTTTTTTGCTTTACAATAGGTTTTTGTTTCATTAATAAAATTACTTCGCTTGCATTAAAGCTTGTGTCGTATCTAACATACGATTAGAAAAACCCCATTCATTATCATACCAAGCATAGACTTTAACTAAGTTATCGATCATGCGAGTTTGTGCCAAGTCTGCAATCGAAGAAGCCGGGTTATGATTAAAATCAATTGAGACTAATGGCGCTTCATTAATAGCTAACACACCTTTTAATTCTCCATGCGCTGCTTGGGCCAATAAATTATTGACTTCTGCCACTGATGTCGGTTTTTTCGCAACAAAGGTTAAATCCACTGCCGAAACATTCACCGTTGGCACACGGATAGCATAACCATCTAACTTGCCGTTTAACTCAGGCAATACTAATCCGACCGCACTTGCCGCACCGGTTTTAGTTGGAATAATCGATTGCGTGGCGGAACGCCCACGATGTAAATCTTTATGGGCTGAATCAACCAGCACTTGATCATTGGTAAATGCATGTACTGTCACCATTAAACCACTTTCAATCCCGATATTTTCGTGCAAGACCTTAGCTAGTGGCGCTAAACAATTAGTGGTACATGAAGCATTAGAGATTACCGTATCACTGGCTTTTAAAATATGATGATTGACGCCATAAACAATGGTTGCATCGACATTTTTACCTGGCGCAGAGATAATCACTTTTTTGGCACCCGCATTGATATGCGCTTGGGCTTTAGCTTTGTCAGTGAAAAGCCCAGTACACTCAAACACCACATCGACACCGAGTTCTTTCCAAGGTAGTTGGTTGGGATCACGCTCTTTGGTCACGCGTATTAAGTCGCCATTAATGACTAGATCATTACCTTCGATTTGTACTTCACCAGGAAATTTGCCGTGAGTACTATCATATTTAGTTAAATGGGCATTGACTTCGATAGGCATAAGATCGTTAATGCCGACAATTTTAATCGCGTTATTCTTTTGTGCCTCAAATAAAGCACGAGTAATATTGCGACCAATGCGCCCATAACCATTAATAGCTACTTTAATTGTCATACTTTGACTCCTGTGTTTAAATTGGCAAATAATTCTTGTAGTATTTGCTTAACATGTTCAACTGTAAAACCAAAATGTTGCAACACATCAGCTGCTGGTGCAGATTCACCATAACGGTTTATTCCCATCACCTTACCATGCAAGCCAACATATTGATACCAAAAATCAGGGCTGCCCGCCTCTATGGCTAAGCGTGCTGTGATTGCCGCAGGTAATACCAGCTCTTGATATTTTTTATCTTGTTGTTGAAATTGATCATGCGATGGCATTGAAACAACCCGTACCGGCATAGCCTCTGCTTCTAATTGCTGCGCCGCTTCTAATGCTAAAGCAACTTCAGCACCAGTGGCGATAATAAGTGCTGCAGGTGTTTGTTTAGGTTCAAATAAGATATAAGCGCCACGAGCAATATTATCGATGACAGATTGTTCACGTGCAAGTTGCGTGACATTTTGGCGACTCAACAGCAATGCGGTCGGTTTACTTTTATTGGCTAATGCTTGGCGCCAAGCAAACACCGTTTCTAATGTATCTGCCGGTCGCCATACGGCTAAATTCGGCGTCATACGTAACATCGACGTATGTTCTATCGGTTGATGTGTTGGCCCATCTTCACCTAAAGCAACGGAATCGTGAGTTAATACATAAACCACTTGCTGCTGCATCATCGCTGCCAGCCTGACAGCATTACGACCATAATCGACGAACGTTAAAAATGTCCCGCCATAAGGAATAAAACCACTATGTAACGCTAATCCATTCATAATGGCAAACATAGCAAACTCGCGTACGCCATAATTAATAAAATTACCATCGGCATCATCAGCTTGAATCGCTTTAGATCCTTGCCATAAAACACAGTTTGATCCTGCTAGATCTGCCGAACCGCCGATAAGTTGGGTAATGCTTGGCGCAAATTTATTTAAGCATTTCTGCGACGCTTTACGAGTAGCTAATTTCTCTGGTTGTGACTTAACTTCTTCGATTAATTCAGCGACTAAAGTATCTACATGCTCTAAGCTTTGTTTATTGATAAAATCTAAAAATGCATTCGCTTGCTCAGGATATTTTTTTTGATACTCGGTTAATTGCTTTTGCCAAACTGTTTCATATTGTTCACCGCGTGAAGTGGCATCGAATTTTGTATAGATAGAATCAGGAATTTTAAATGCTTCATGTGGCCAGTTTAAATTGTCTCTAGTTAGTTTAATTTCTTCTGCCCCCATCGCATCGCTATGGGCTTTATTTTTTCCTTGTCTATTTGGAGAACCATAACCGATAATTGTTTGGCAGCAGATAATCGATGGTTTATCAGTCACTGCCCGTGCATCAATAATTGCTTGCTTGATAGCCTCGGCATCGTGGCCATCTAATTTAGCAATAACATGCCAACCATAAGCTTTAAATCGCTCAGCAACATTTTCGGTAAACCAACCTGCTGTATCACCATCGATAGAAATACCATTATCATCAAAAAATAAAACTAATTTACCTAATCCCAAAGTACCAGCTAAAGAGCAAGCTTCGTGAGAGATACCTTCCATCAAACAACCATCACCGGCGAATACATAGGTAAAATGATCTACCAAAGTGACTTCTGGGGTATTAAACTTTGCCGCTAGAATTTTTTCTGCTAACGCCATACCGACCGCATTGGCTAGACCTTGTCCTAGCGGTCCAGTCGTTGTTTCAACTCCGATAGCTGGATCGTATTCTGGATGGCCGGGTGTCTTTGCGTGTAATTGACGAAATGCTTTGACATCCTCAATATTCAAAGCATATCCAGATAAATGCAACAAAGCATAAATGAGCAAACTACCGTGTCCATTGGATACGATAAACCGATCGCGATTAAACCATTGAGGATTTTTTGGATTATGTATTAAAAAATCATTCCATAAGACTTCCGCAATGTCAGCCATACCCATAGGCATTCCGGGGTGGCCAGATTTGGCCTGTTCGACTGCATCCACGGCCAAAAAACGAATCGCATTAGCAAGTTCACGGCGAGTTGTCATAGATAAACCTCAAAAACAGATAGATAAAGATGTGCTTATTTTCGCTTATTATTGATAAAACAGCAACTTCACTTATGTAAAAATCCAGCAAAATTCACAGCTTGGTTTTGTGGTTTATCTATGACAACTCGCCGTGAACTTGCTAATGCGATTCGTTTTTTGGCC
>JBCDIY010000085.1:0-5888 GCA_038748435.1 Pseudomonadota bacterium
AAGCCAATGAATACAAAAATTAAACGCTGTGGTTGGGTCAATGATTCACAAATTTATATCGATTATCATGATCAAGAGTGGGGCGTACCTATTTATGATGATATTAAATTATTTGAATTTCTGATTTTAGAAGGCGTCCAAGCGGGGTTGAGCTGGCTAGTGGTGTTAAACAAACGTGCCCATTACCGTAAAGTTTTCGAAAATTTTAATCCGACCAAAATTATTAAATTTAATCAAACCAAAATTAACCGATTATTAAAAGATCCTGGTATTATACGTAATCGTTTAAAAATCGAAGCCTGTATTAATAACGCTAAAATGTATTTAAAACTGCAAGAGCAGGGCATTGTTTTTTCTGACTTTCTTTGGCAATTTGTCGATGGTAAACCGATACAGAATTGCTGGAAAAAAGAAAGCCATGTGCCTGCCAACACACCTATTTCAGATGCTATGTCAAAAACATTGAAGAAGCATGGGTTTAAATTCATTGGTACGACTATTTGTTATGCGTTTATGCAAGCAGTTGGTATGGTCAACGATCATCGCATGGATTGTTTTCGCTATAAAGAAGTCAAAAAGCTAGGCTAGAATTCCCTTATTGTAAATGTTAAGCTGTAACAATTAATGTCAAAGGGAGATAGACATGGTTGATGTTCTCAATGAAAAGCAAAAACAACTTTGTACGAATGCACCGCAAAACTATTCCAATTTAACCGCAGTATTTATTAATTGCACACTTAAAAAGAGTCCCGAGGTTTCTCACACAGCGGGTTTAATGCAAATATCACAAGCAATTATGGAAAAAAACCATGTCGCTGTAGAGGAAATCCGCGCAGTGGATTTTAATATCGCCAGTGGTGTTTATCCCGATATGACCAAGCATGGCTGGCAGCAAGATGATTGGCCCCAGATTCTGCAGAAAGTCATGGCGGCAGATATTTTAGTGGTTGGAACCCCGATCTGGTTAGGCGAAAAATCGTCTATTTGTACTAAAGTGATCGAGCGATTATACGGTAGCTCATCTGAACTCAATACGGCAGGACAGTATGCTTATTATGGTAAAGTCGGTGGTTGTTTGATTACTGGTAACGAGGATGGTGTGAAGCATTGTGCCATGAACATTTTATATTCGTTACAGCATTTAGGTTACACGATTCCGCCACAAGCGGATGCCGGTTGGATCGGCGAAGCAGGGCCAGGGCCGTCTTATTTAGATCCAGGGTCTGGTGGTCGAGAGAATGATTTTACTAATCGTAATACGACTTTTATGACGTGGAATTTACTGCATATCGCACATATGCTCAAAGCGCAAGGTGGTATTCCGGCGCATGGCAATCAGCGCTCAGAGTGGGATGCAGGTTGTCGTTTTGATTTTCCTAATCCAGATTATCGTTAAAATATATTTGTAATTTAATATCCCTAGGAGTTTATATGCACAAACAAGAAATAGTTTATCAACACGATGAATGTAGGATGAAAGGTTACGTCGCTTACGATGAACAAACCAAAGAAAAAAGGCCTGCTGTGTTAGTGGTGCATGATTGGAGTGGCCGCAATGAGTTTGCATGTCAAAAAGCGGAAAAATTTGCCGAAATGGGTTATGTTGGATTTGCCGTAGATATGTATGGTGATGCGCAACTTGGTACCACCAACGAAGAAAAGATGGCACTCATAGAACCGTTAATGGGAAACCGTGCTTTACTGCAAGCAAGAATGCTTGCTGCACTCAAGCAAGTAAAACAAAACGCACTTGTTGATGTAACTCGTATAAGTGTCATTGGCTTTTGTTTCGGTGGACTATGCGCCTTAGATTTAGCTAGAACTGGTGAGAATATCGTGGGTGCTGTAAGTTTTCATGGATTATTAGAGAAACCACAAGAGATGCAAACTAAGAAAATTAATTCGAAAATTTTAGTTTTGCACGGTTACGATGACCCCATGGTGGTGCCTGAACAAGTGAATCAATTCGCGCAGGAAATGACAACAGCGCGTGCAGATTGGCAAATTCATATGTATGGCAATACCAAACATGCATTTACTAATCCTGTCGCTGATGATGATAAATTAGGTGTTAAGTATAATGCGATAGCAGATAAACGTTCCTGGCAAGCCATGCAAAACTTCTTTAATGAAATTTTTGCTTAAAATTGCAATTTTGGAGTAAATTATGTCAGAATAAGTTTTTAAAATTTATCCAACTAATTTCAACGGAGCAAAAATAATCATGAAAAAGTTATTATTAACTACAGTAATGGGTTTAACCTTAGCTATGGGCGCAAGTGCAGCGACCGAACATGAAGCCAGCAATACGCATCATCAATATGCCGATATGTCTAACACAGCAACCGGTCAAGCTGCTCAAGGTAGTGATCAACAAATGATGAATCAAAAAAACATGATGAGCAATGATCAGCAGAATATGCAAAACCCAAATATGAATAAAGATCAGCAAATGATGCAACAAAAGAAAATGATGAATGGTGATACTCAAACCTTACAACAAGATAACATGATGAACAAAGATCAAAAGAAAATGATGAATGATCAAACATCAGGAAATACTTCTACGCCTAAAGCAGGTCAAGGTGCAGGTAATACCAATACAACGGCACCAAACGCTTCTGATTACAATTAAGCTAGACTGAAAGTCTCTAGGTAAATTATTTACCCATTCAAGGCACTTCTATTTATCCAAATTGTGGGGGAAACAAGTTGTATAAATAGAGGTGCCTTGTTTATTGATTTAAATACTTATTGATATAAGGTATTTGGTTATCTGCTATCCTTAACTGTAAATGTTAAGGATTCTATGGATGTGAATCAAAGCGTTATAGTAAGTATTGTCTTCATATGCTTGCTTTTTTTAACTAATATAACTTATGCAGTAATAAACACACCTCATCAAGTTTGTTTTTTTCCTGAACAAGCATGCCTAGCTAAAATTACTCAAACGATTAATGCAGCTAAAAAATCTATTTATTTACAAGCGAGTAATCTAACCTCTGATAGTATAACCAGAGCATTGGTTAATGCTCGAGCAAAAGGGATCAAAGTAAGAGTATTATTAGATAAATCGCAATGGCAAGTACATCGTTATTCAGCATCTAGATATTTGGTTAGAGAAGGGATACCCGTTTGGATAGATTTTCATGAAGATTTTGCTAATACAAATTTATTGATCGTCGATAACAAGAAAGTCGTCTTGGGTGGCCTTAATTATCATGAGAATCAATCGGGACACATTTCTGACCATGTTTTGTTTATCGACAATAAAACATTGGCCAATATATATCTAGCCCAATGGCAAGTGAGAAAAAATGCAGCAAAGAGATTAGTATTTCCAGTGCGACGCTACGGCCAAGATCACCGCGGTGTGTTTTCTGTTCCAACCGCAGTTAAAGTTTTCATGCAAATAGGCCGTTGATATGATTGACAGTTTTCAAGTGAAATAGTAGTATCAAAATTCCACATTGACACCGTAGAACCATGGTTATGAAAAAAACTGAGGCCGAATGGCGCGAGAGTTTGACGCCAGAGGAATACAAAATTTTACGCGAAAAAGGCACTGAAGCACCTGGAACGGGCGAGTATAATTTATACAAAGAAAATGGAACTTATCATTGCAAAGCATGTAATCAACCGCTGTTTAGTTCAGAGAATAAGTACCAATCAGGCACAGGTTGGCCAAGTTTTTATGATAAAATTGCTACTGATGCAATAGATGAACAACCTGATCATAGTCATAATTTAAATCGAATAGAAATCCTTTGCCATAATTGTGGATCGCATTTAGGCCATGTTTTTGAAGATGGTCCTAGACCTACAGGTAAACGCTATTGTGTGAATTCGTTGTCACTCAAATTTCAAACAAAAGAAATTAATTCGGATAAAGATAAATAAAAGTTCAGTTTTACCTAACATAAGCTGGCAACAAGCAAGTAGAAATCGATTGTGCTAAGATTCATAGATATAATAATTGACTCTAGCCATCGCTAAGGAGAAAGGATGAAAAAATTAGCAATAATCGTCATCACAGCTATTTTTTTTACACTCACGGGATGCTCAACAGATGGTCAAAATGCAGATACCCCGTGGTTTGGAAGTAACGAATTTTGGGGAAGCCCAGGCCCTGGAGAAACTCACTATTACGACTCCAATGGACGCCTGCGTGTTTATCGAGAACCTAGAAGATATAATATCTCCGATCAAGATCAACGTAAATATGAAAGCATGAACGATCGTATCCAACAGCGACAACAATCTATTCAGAGTGGTTCGCCAAGTGGGGGATTCGGTGATGCTGCTACACCACAGTATAATTCTGGCAATACACCAGGTGTAAATACTAATAATGGTGGCAAACGCATACCTTCAATCCCATCAGTACCGGCGAGTGATTCATAGAAGTGGAAGTTGTAGGAAATAATAGTGTTGTCATAGAAATAACGAATTTAAAAAAGCGTTGTTATTGTAACCAAGAAAGATATGCTTTAGAGAAAATTAATTTAGGAAATTACCCAACCAGCGAGTGATTCGTAGAAGTGGAAAATGTAGAAAATAATAGTGTTGTCATAGAAATAACGAATTTAAAAAAGCGTTATCGTGGTCAAGAAAAATATGCATTAAAAGGAATTAATCTAGAAATCACCCAAGGTGAATTTTTTGGCCTGCTTGGTCCTAACGGGAGTGGTAAAACTACCCTAATTTCCATTCTTTGTGGTTTACGCAAATCAACGGCAGGTGAAATAAGAATATTAAAACGTAATATCAAACATTATTACAGTCGCCGAGTAAAAACTGCAATTGGCTTAGTACCGCAGGAAATCGCTTTGTACCCTACTTTAACTTTGCAACAAAACCTACGTTTGTTTGCCAGTTTGTATGGATTAACTGGAAGTTTAATGCGTGAGCGCGTCAATTACTGTCTTGAAATAGCGCAGTTGCAAGCCTTTAGACATAAACAAATTCAAACGTATTCAGGCGGTATGAAACGCCGTGCTAATTTAGTCGTCGGTTTAATACATCAACCAAAAATATTATTTTTAGATGAGCCTACCGCAAATGTTGATCCACAGTCGCGCAATATGATTTATGAAAGCTTAAAAAAATTAATAAAATTAGGCATTACAATTATATACACCACACATTATATGGAAGAAGCAGAAAATTTATGTTCACGGCTAGCGATTATTGATAGAGGCAATGTTATTAAAATTGGTAGCGTGCCTGACTTAATACATAGTGTTCCGGAGTGTAATGATTTGGGAGAAGTGTTTTTACATTTCACTGGACGTGATTTGCGAGATGAAGAGTAATCATGCTGGCATTATTGGCGATCATTCGAAAAGAATTACAATTACTTTGGCGTGATAAGCCTGGTTTGTTATTGTTATTTTTCATGCCGATGTTTCTAGTAATTATTTTAACTTTTTTGCATGCTAACGACCCAAATAATCCAATTAAATTGCCGATATTATTATTAAATTATGATTCTGGAAAACTCGGTAAAGAAATAAAAAAAGAATTAGTAAAAAGTGATGTTTATGATGTTAAAGATATTACTAGAGTCAAAGGCTTTAATCGTAAAAAAGCGTTAAGTGAAGTTGTCAAAGGAAAATACCAAGCGGTAATAATCATACCTAGAAGATTAACAACAAATGTAAAAAATTATAGTAAATGGGCCTTATCTGCAAGAAAAAGCAAACCGCCATTAAATCGCATTCGCATTTATTTTGATCCGGCAATTCCTGAGAGTTTGAAAGATTCCTTAGACACGACGTTAGATTTTATAGCTAGAGGAATTAGAACCGAAGTATTAGAAGAAATCAGTGAAAAACTGGTACGCATTAATAAAAAGCGCTTAAAAACAAAAATTATTCAAGTTGATG
>JBCDIY010000086.1:0-5888 GCA_038748435.1 Pseudomonadota bacterium
ATACAAATATAAAAATTATTGCAACACAATTAAATCAACTTGACAAGCATGTACTCAAAACACTAACTAAATCTGATACCACGAATAAAACAAAACTGCTTCCGAAATCAACCAAAAAAGTTAAAAAAAACACAAATCTAATACCTAGATCTAGTGAGCCCTCTGAGTCAAAAAAATCCTATATTCCTCCCAAGAAAAGCAAAAAAGAAGAAGACTGCCTAAGAGCACTTAAAGATACGATTACTTCACTTTTTCCTGAAAATTTCAATCAAATAGAACTAGTTTCGAAAAATAACGACCACAACATTCTGGTGCGTACTTTGCATGATCAGGCTAAGCTATTTCTATTATGGCGTTTCTTTAATCTCGCCCAACAGTTAACGCATCGTTTTACCTTGCAAGATAATCAAAATATTAAACCAAGTGACATGCAACACATTACTTCATACCTAAGTCAAACTTCGTTACAACAACAATCTCACACTCTGATAAATGATATTTATAATAATTTAAAAACCACATTGGAAGATACTCGTAACCAATTACTCGAAGCTAAAAATCCACAGAGTATGTCTGTCTCTGGAAAAAACTCTGCGTTCTTTGCTCAAAACTGTTCAATAGGTGACGTACTGACAAGTCAATCTAGTATACGCATCAATCTTGCTGCGATAGTAAGCTTAGTTCCACAAGATATTGTTGAAAAAAAGCATATTTTCACAAAAAATGCTTTAGAACTTTTGCAACTTTGTTTTATGCAATTAAACAGTCTTTTAGCTAATTTGGCTTTTTTTGAGATTGATATCAACACTGCAAAAAAATATCTAGCCATGGATATTGTAAAAAATGCAATTTACAGTTTTGTATTTCAGATAAATAATGTATTAAAGATCCCTTTTATTAGATTCAAAACTGATCTATGGTATAAAACAGAATTACCAATTTTTTTTGGTTTTTATCAAAACCTAGCACCATTGTGTAATAACTTTACTAATTTAGCGTTATCACCACAACAACCCACGTTTGCTCCTATCAGCATAAATACACTCTATCAACAATGTCTAAAAATACCCGACATATTGAGTGAAATTAATACTCATTATTCTACGATGAATCATAGGCCAACTAGACGTTATTTTAGAAATTAAACATAACTTTCTCCATTGAATTATTGCGAATCGTTAAGTAGTAGAGCGTCTTTTTTTATTGAATACCTCATATAGATATGGTACAAATAGTGCTATTGCTTTACTAGGTTCAAATACACTAAAGCCAATCCATAGCTATTTTTTATTAATTCTCTTATTTGAATGATTATGCTTAATACCGTAAAAATAAAGAAAATTTTCGCCATATTCAAAAAAAATAATGCCGCACCAACGACGGAGTTAAGTTATCATTCTAACTTTGAATTACTAATCTCAGTCATTTTATCGGCTCAAGCAACTGATATTAGCGTCAATAAAGCTACGCAAAAACTCTATAAAAAAGCTAATACACCAGAAAAAATCTTAAAATTAGGCGAAGCTGGTTTAATCAGTTATATTAAAAGCATCGGTCTATTTAATACTAAAGCGAAAAATATCTTAAAAACCTGCCAAATACTATTAGATAAATATAACGCTGAAGTGCCCAAAGATAGAAAAGCTTTGGAGTCATTACCTGGTGTCGGCCGTAAAACTGCCAATGTGATTTTGAATACTGCGTTTGGTGAACCCACCATTGCTGTTGATACGCATATTTTTCGTGTGTCTAACCGCATTGGCTTAGTCCATGCAAAAACACCATTAGCCACAGAGAAACAATTGTTAGAAGTGATTCCTAAACAATATCAACATGATGCGCATCATTGGTTAATTTTACATGGTCGATATACTTGTATTGCTAGGCAACCTAAATGCTATACTTGTCCTATCAATGCCTACTGCGAATATACGCATAAAACGCAACTAAAACCAAACAAACAAAAATCAGCAATATAGGAAAATTATGTTATTTGGCGATGAAATTGAACATAGAAAAGTGATGTTTGAAGCCTGGCGTAAACACAACGCTAGCGAAGAATTAAATGCTCTTGAACGACAAATCGTATCTATCATAGAAAAGCACCCAGAATACCATGAAATTTTTAACGATCCAGCTCAATACTTAGAAAAAAAATTTGATCCGCAAACCGATCACATTCACCCCATTCTCCACATTGCTATGCATCAAGCAGTCGTTGATCAAATTACCGTAAATAAACCTGAAGGCATCATTGATATCTATCAACAATTGGTTAAAGTCTTAGGTGATTTTCATGAAGTTGAACATTGTATTGCGCATTTTTTAACGCAACAAATTTACGCTGCAATTCATGATAATCAACCATTCGATAATGAAAAATACTTAAGCGACTTACGCAGTGTCATTGACAAAGGTTATTGGTCGGTTGATTAGCATTTATGTTGGGCATCCTATTTCAATCTTACCTACATTACTTTTTTGATTGATACAACACAACAGTGGTGACAAATTTCTACGTACGCAAATATATCCTCATGTTTAAACTAAATTACTTTAGTTATCATTTATCATATCAAAATTTGTTCAATTAGAGGCCGATTGGTTCAATTCCACAATATGAACTCCAAATAATGGAGTTCATATTGTGGAGTTATACTAAAACTAGTAAAATTATCAATGATTCAAGCATGGCAGAGTTTAACTTCCCTTCTGGTGTCGCTCAAGGCAAGTATTTTTGTAATCGTGTTGCGTAAACAAAATGTCTAATTCAAAAATTTAAAAGTAATAATTAACCGGTAAGGCTTTTCTACATAAAGCGGATATAGCAAGTTCAACTGCTGTTCGCGCAATTGAAAATTTAATCAGGGAAGATTTTATTGAAAAACACGATAACAAATTTTATATGATTGATCCCGCATTAGAGGCATTAATCAAATCACTCAATGTTTTTCAAGCTTATAAACTTAGCGTACAACTCCGCGAGATGTGTTATTCAAGGCGTGTACTAAATAACCGATTTCCTTACATTCAGCAACCATTTTCTCTAATTCATTGACTGCTTGTTGTAAGGACAAGCCTTTGCGATAAATAATATTATAAGCTTTGCGCAATTGGCTTATCGTCGCTTCAGGGAATTGATTTCTTCTTAAGCCGATAAGATTTAAACCATAAGGGCTGGCTGGACTGCCGGAAACTAAAATGAATGGCGGTACATCTTTACTTACGCCACAAGTTCCTGCCATAAAACTGTAGCAGCCGATGCGACAATATTGGTGGACACCCGCATAACCGCCAAATACCGCATAATCATCTACAAATACATGGCCTGAAAGTGCTGAATTATTAGCAAAAATGACATGATTGCCGACTTGGCAATCATGGGCAATATGCACATAAGACATAATAAAATTATGATCACCTATTTTGGTTACACCACCACCGGACTCTGTTGCTCTATTAATTGTTACAAACTCACGAATCAAATTGTAATCACCAATTTCTAATCGCGTCGCTCCACCATGATAATCTTTGGATTGCGGATCTTCACCCAATGATGTGAATTGATAAATTTTATTGCCTTTACCGATTTTTGTCGGGCCTTTGATAAAAACATGTGAACCTATCCAAGTGTCATCATCGATTTCAACATCTTCACCAATGATGCTCCATGGTCCAACAGTTACATTTTTTCCAAGCTTAGCACTCGGATGTATGATTGCGCGTTCATCGATCACGTTAGGTTGACTCTTTTTCATTGCTAAATCTTCTTGCTGCTAATATGGTTGCACTACAAGCCATCTGTTTTTCAACAGTTGCAATACATTCAAATTTCCATACTTCTCTTCTGACTCGAATTAATTTTGACTCCAGGGTTAACTGATCACCAGGTAAAACCACGCGTTTAAAACGTGCGTCATTAATGCCAGCAAAGTAAATTAAAGACTTATCAGTTGGTTTTTCATCGATGGTCTTATAAGCTAAAATTCCTGATGCTTGGGCCAATGCTTCTAAAATCAATACCCCCGGAAAAATAGGTCTTTTGGGGAAGTGTCCGGTGAAGAAATGTTCATTCACTGAAACATTTTTTATTGCGTGAATGTGCTGATTAGGCACCACTTCTAATACTCTATCGACTAACAGCATAGGATACCTATGCGGTAAATAAGTAAAAATCTCTTCAATATTTAGCACATCATTTTCTTTTGTCATCATACTTCTTCAGTTAATTTTTTTTCAAGCTTTATTATGCGTTTGTTAATATCAGCTAAATGGGTAAATATAACCGCATTTTTGCGCCATAATTGGGTCTTAACAATTGGCACTCCACCAGAATAGAAACCTGGTTCCTTGATTGATTTAGAAACTCCACTCTGTGCCGTAAGTACAACATTATCGGTAATATCTAAATGGCCAGCAATACCCACACAACCGGCAATCATACATTGGCTACCAATCGTTGTGCTACCTGCAACAGCCGTGCAACCAGCAATGGCAGAATGTGCTCCAATTTTAACATTGTGACCAATTTGAATTTGATTATCAAGTTTTACACCATCAGCAATGATTGTATCTTCTAACGCGCCTCGATCAATTGTCGTATTCGCACCAACATCGACATCATTACCTAGGCTAACACCACCTAACTGTGGTACTTTTTCCCACCCTTGTGGTGAGGGAGCCCAACCAAAGCCATCAGCACCAATCACAACACCGCTGTGAAGATTGACTCTATCACCGATTTTAACACTATAATAAACGGTTACATTAGGCCACAAACGTGTATTGCAGCCGATTCTTACATTCTCACCAATATAACATCCGGCACCGATTACTGTATTTTCACCAATTTCTGTACCGGATTCAATTACAGCATTGGCAGCAATACTAACATTAGCACCAATTTTCACGTCTTTTGCGATGACTGCATTTGGATGTATGCCTGCATTTGGCTTAGGTATTTGTATAAATAATTTTGCCAATTTAGCATAGGTCAAATAAGGTTGCGCTGTCGCAATAAAGTTTGTCTTGCAATCAGCAACATATTCAGGTTTTAAAATAACGAGTGAGGCTTCAGTAGTTGCAAGAAATTTACGATATTTAAGATTATCTAAAAAGCCAGCTTGTCCAGTTTGCGCATTATTTAAAGGGGCTACACTGTGTATAACCGTACTACCATCACCTTGATATTCACAATTTAGTAATTGGGCAATTTTATCTATAGTGTAAACGTGTTGCATAAATTAATTAAAAAAGTTTTTAAAATTATGAGCCAGAAAAAACTCTGGCTCCTTGAGAATTCTATTACCTATTCAATTAGCTTACTTTATTATTTTGCTAATTGCTGGATAACTTCTTGTGTGATATTAACTTCTTGACCTGCATATACTACAGCTTGTTTTAAAAGCACAACATCAAGTTTTTGTTTTTTAGCAATGCTCAATACTGCGGCGTTGACCTTACCAAGAAATTCTTTCATCGCTTCAGCTTGCGCTTTGTTAAGTGCAGATTGATAACTACCGACTAATTCTTGATAGCTTTTTTGTTGCTCTGTGAACTTCGCTTGTAAGCTTTTACGTTCAGCAGCTGTAAGTTTCTTTGCTGCATTTGGTGCAAATTTTTCCGCCTCTGCTCGCAATGCAGTTTGCGCTTTTATGATTGCTTCTCGCTTTGGTTTGAATTTTGCATCTAGATTTTTATTAATTGACTTAATTTGCGGTGATTGCTGGACTATTTTAGGTAAGTTGATGACCCCCACTTTGAGTTCATTAGCATAAGCACTCACAGAGATAAATAATAGGGCAAACAACCCTAACAAAATTTTCTTCATTAACACTCTCCTTAAATAAATAAGCTTCTATTATACACGAATCACACCACAGAAAAAC
>JBCDIY010000087.1:0-5860 GCA_038748435.1 Pseudomonadota bacterium
CCCGATGCTAGCATTGGCAGAGGCGCATAGCAAATTCGGTATCGCCAATGTGTTGAATCCGCCAGCGATTAAAAATGGTACAGATATTTCATTAGGTTATTTAGAAGATATTTTTGGTATCGTCGATGGCGTTTTGCATGGTAGCGGTAGCCAAATTATGGGTGAATTATTTGGTATGTTTAACGCTGCTGCCCTAGTTTTAGCAGTAATTATCGTGCTCTATACCACTATTCTAACCATCGCCAACACCGCTGCTGAAGGATCCTTTCTCGGGCAAAAATATTCTTCGATTTGGATTCCGCTACGTACTGTATTAGGTATTGCATTATTAGTTCCCAAAGCAACTGGTTACTCTGCCATTCAAATTTTTATGATGTGGGTTATTGTTCAAGGTATCGGTGCTGCCGATTCTATTTGGGATTCAGCATTAAAATATTTAAGTCGCGGTGGTGTAATTGTGCAACAAAGTTTAGCGCCGCAAGGCAACATTGCTAAACAAGCCAAAGATATTTTTCGCACCCAAGTTTGTATGTATGGCGTTGAGCTAGCGTTACGGCAAGCAAGGCGTGATGTAACGCGACAAAATTTAAGTAATTTGCCGTTTGTGCCAGCATTCTCGCCGACGATCAATGCACTCGATAGAAATATTTGCCCGCGCGGTAAAAAATCATGCTATCTGCGTGTCCCAGGCAGTTTTACCACAACTAGCCAAGATGCCAATCGTAAACGTTTTAATACATTGACGGGCGTTTGTGGGGCAATTACCTTAGATACCAATGTGCCCTCAGGTATGGATGACAATAAAGCGGCTGAATTACGCGAAACCAAACTTATCGCTGGCCATCAGTTAGTCGATACCTTAGGCGGTGCAGCTAAACAAATGGTTAATGCAAAACTCTATCCAAGATTTACCGGACAAGACATTGCTGATGTTGTCGGCGATTATACTTCTTATGGTGGTGTCAATAATCGTATATTTTTACAAGCAGCGGAAGATTATCAAGGTCTTGTTGCGCCAGCCGGTCGGGTATCTGATGCCGCCCAACGCGGCAAACAGAAATGGATTAGGGAAGCAAGTAAAGACGGTTGGATTTTAGCTGGGCGGTATTATCAAAAATTAGTCAATTTAAATAAAAGTTTTCAAAAACAATTTTTTGATAGTCCGCCTAAAGTCACTTCTTTGACGGAGATTAAAGCCTGTCTAGAAGGTAACAGCGGTTGTCCGAGTCGTTCTTATCCTTCGAGTCGAGGCGGCGATGATATTCATAAATTACTTAATAATCTTTTACCAGGATCCAGAGCAGGCCGCTATGGCGACATGGTAAAACAGTTTGTTACTACTGGAACCGAATTTATTGACGGCAATGAAGACAAGAATAATAATTTCAATAAATTTGTCGGTAAAGCACCGGTAGAAGATGCGGCTTATGGTGGTCGTAAATCAACCAAAGAAGCAAATTTTTCTGCGCCGGCAATACAAGCATCTGGATTGTTAAGTTCGCTCGTACCAATTTTTGGACCACTTGCTAGTATCGGGACGAAATATGCACACTTAGCTAAAGCGCAACAAAGCGGTGTTAATCCGGTTGTTGTACTCGCATCGATTGGTAGCAGCTTGATAAATTTAGTCGTACAAATCTATGTGGTTGGCGCGACGGTGATTACCGCAAGTACAGCTGAGTTGGCTGGTGTGCCTTTCATGGGATTGGGTACTATTATCATCGCTGTCGTCTCTTTTATTGCACCGCTCATGCTAACTCTGAGTACATTGTTATTTGTTAATGGTGTGATTTATGCTTATTACATTCCGTTAATTCCTTTCATTATTTTCTTATTTGGTGCTATCGGCTGGCTTATGCAAGTTGTCGAGACTATGGTTGCAGCACCGATTGTCGCCTTGGGTATCACTCATCCCGAAGGCAGTGAAATTTTAGGTAAGGCGGATCCGGCTGTGTTGATTTTAGTGAATGTGTTTTTACGTCCGAGTATGATGATTATAGGTTTAATCGGTGCAATTATTTTATCGTATGTTAGCGTATGGTTATTAAACGCCGGCTTTTTCTATGCATTCTTCTCTGCGGTAAAAAGCAATGTTAGTGGATTTGCATTATATTTATTTATCTTTCCTGCACTCATAACGATTTATACACTTTTAGTCGTAGGCTTATTAAACCGCGTTTTCGATTTAATTAACCAAGTGCCAGATCGCGTCATGACTTGGATCGGTGGTCAAGGCTTTAGCGTTGCTGGCGAAGCCCGACAAGCAGCTGGCGAAGTTAAAGGTGGGTTACAATCTGGTGCTAAAGCCGGTGCTGAAGGAATGCAAAGCAGTATGCAGCAAGGTGGTAAACAACTTGGGGAACAAATTGGGCAATCGATGCAACCAGATAGTGGTGACATGGAATTAATAAGTCCAGGAGAAGAAGTTGGTTTGCCGGGAGAAGAACCTGATGAAAAACCACCTGAAGAGAAAGAATCTAAGGGGGAAGAATCTAAAGAGGAAGATTCTGAAAGTAAAACACCTGAAGGGAAAAAAGGTGCAGGAGAGTCATCAGCTGGAGGCAAAGGAGGTTCTGGAGCTGATGCTGCGTTATCACCAGGTTCTGGACCACCAGGAGCTAAGTAAATTAACGGGGAGGTAGCAAAAAAAGTGGGCATAAATAAAGATGGCGTTGTTGGGTAAATCAGATTTAGTGTGTTGTACTTTGTGCTTTAAATCTAAGATTACTTTTATAGTCTAAGGTGCGCTAAGCTACGTCCCTCCCCTTTTTAAAAGGCAGGACAGGAGGGATTTTTCTGTTGTGTAGATATGTCATCAGAACAACATAATATTGACAAATCTCCCCTAACCCCTCTTTTGAAAAAAGAGGGGGACTATTCTGGATTGAATTAAGCAACAACGCTAATAAAGATTGTAAGAACAAATAAAGATTATGGGTATAAATAAAGATTTTAAAGTGGCTACAGAAAGCGCTAGGAAAAGCAACGAATTGAAATGATGTTATGAAAAAAATACACCGATTAAGTTTTTTTATTTTAATACTCTGGCCAGTATTTGCTTTGGCACAGTCAAAAACTGACACGCCTATTTTTAACTTATTAAATCCACCTGCGGTGGTGCAAGGGACCGATATTTCTATCGGGTATTTGGAAGATATTTTCGGTATTGTCGATGGTGTTTTACACGGTAGTGGCAGCCAGATTATGGGTGAGATGTTTGCAGTGTTTAATGCGGCTGCATTATCACTCGGCGTCATTATTATGCTATATACGACGATTTTATCTATTTCCAATACCGCTGGCGAAGGTGAATTTTTAGGCCGTAAATTATCGTCGATTTGGATTCCATTTCGTACTACGCTGGGGGTTGCATTACTTATTCCCAAAGCCACAGGTTACTCAACTATCCAAATCTTTATGATGTGGGCTATTGTTCAAGGCGTTGCTGCTGCAGATTCTGTCTGGAACGCAGGATTAAACTATTTATCGCGTGGTGGTGTGTTAGTGCAACAAAGTTTAGCGCCACAGGGCAATATTAGTAATCAAGCAAAAGAAATTTTTCGTGCTCAAGTTTGTATGTATGGTTTAGAAGCTGCTTTAGAGCAAGCGCGAATTCAAGGCAATCGTCGTGGTCAAAATATTCCATTTATCCCGAGTTTTGGTAATACGGTGAATCCGTTAAATAGCATGGTATGCCCGAAAACTACCAATAAAAAAACTTGTACCATTAAATTTCCCGGAAAATTTGCCACGCGATCCGATCAAAAATACGATTTTAACCGACTAAGCGGCATTTGTGGCCAAGTGACTTTTAATTATGGCACTTCGCCGAGTAATAAATTATCACAAGAGACTCAAGATAGTTTTATCAAAGCACCAGCGATAGCCATGCAGCAATTGATAAACGATTTAGGCAGCTCGGCGCGAATTATCGTGAATACAGAATTACGACCTAAGTTTCGCCAAATTAATATTGAGCGACTATTCCAGCCAGATACCTTTGCTGGCGTTGGCAATCGTATCTTTCTGCAGTCTGCTGAAGATTATCAAGGTTTAATTTTACCGGCATCATCGATTAAACGTTTGGCGAAAGTCAAAGGCCAAGAATGGATACGCCGATCGAAAAACGAAGGTTGGATATTAGCAGGAGCTTATTATCATAAATTGATTAATTTGAATAATGATATTAAGGCAGTTGAGATTAGAAATATCCCCAGAACAACCAGCACCGCACAATTAAAAAAATGTCTCAATGATGGTGATTGTGCCAGCCGAAAGGGGCAAAATGTTTCCCAGACCTTGAAAAACTTATTACCGGGAACCAATGCACCACAATTTGGTACCGATGTGGCAGATTTTGTCACCAATGTGAAAGGCAATAAATTATCGGAAGAATTTAATAAATTTATTGTCGATGCGCCGACGGAAGATAAAAACTATGGTGGTCGAGAAAATCCTATCCCTACCCCTTCTAATGCGGCATTAAATCAGGTTGGAGGATTATTAGAATCTTTCGTTGCGCCATTGATTACACCGTTACTTGCAATTGCCCGACGTTTTACTTTGTTGCGTCATGCACAACAAACCGGAGTCAATCCTGAAGTGATCTTAGCAGGAATCGGTAGTAGTTTGATCAATTGGGTCACTTCTGTCTATATCGAAGGAACAGTGATTATTGCTACGACAACAGCAGGTTTAGCCGCAGTGCCGTTCGAAGCTCTAGGAACAATTCCAGTCGCAGTGGTGACTTTTTTTGGTACTTTTATTTGGTCTGTCAGTACTTTTCTATTGGTAAATGGTGCGGTATTAGCTTATTACATTCCACTGATTCCATTTATTTTATTTTTATTTGGCGCTATTGGTTGGATTATGCAAGTGATCGAAGCCATGGTGGCTGCACCCATTGTCGCACTTGGAGTGACGCATCCCGAAGGCCAAGAAATTCTTGGCAAGGCAGATCCAGCGGTATTGTTATTAGTGAATGTATTTTTACGCCCCAGTATGATGATCATTGGCTTGATTGCCAGTATTATCTTATCTTATGTCGCCATTTGGTTGTTGAATCATGGTTTCTTTTATGCCTTTTTCTCCGCAGTTAAAAGTAATGTTTCCGGTTTTGCGCTGGCCTTATTCATATTCCCAGCTATGTTGGCGATTTATACGCTGCTCGTCATCGGTGTATTAAATCAAGTATTTGATTTAATCAATCAAGTACCAGACAAAGTGATGACATGGATCGGTGGTCGAGAAATGTCAGTCGGTGGTGAAGCTAAGCAAGCTGCGGGTGAGGTGAAACAAGGCTTTACCCAAGCAGCACAAACCGGTGCAGAAGGGTTAAAAGCTGGCGCTGAAAAAGCAGGTAGTGAGGCAGGTTCCCAGCTCGCTTCTTCACAGCAAACGGATCAAGGAGACATGCAACTTAGTCAACAGCCTAGCGCAGAAGAACTTGGACCGTTACTCCTATGACTTTAATGGTTTGACTAGGCTGCAGTCGCCAACATCAAATGCTTTAATATTACCACTAGCGAGTTTAATTAATAAATGCCCTTGGTCGTTAATGCCGTTAACCACGCCAGATATTTTTTTATCTAAATGCAACAAATTAATTTGTTTTTGATTTAGCAAATGTTGCTTTTCAAACTCTGCTTTAAAATGTTTAAATCCATAGATAGAAAATTTTTCTATGTAAATGGTTAAATGGTTGATTAGCTTGGCAAGGATAGCGCTTCTATCGAATAACTTATCTGCTATGTTAGCCAGTGAAGTGAACGCAGTGTTTATTTTTGTTGCTGCATCGGTCATATTGATATTAATACCCATGCCAATGATGATGCGTGCTTTATCATAGCTGGTGGCGTCG
>JBCDIY010000088.1:0-5790 GCA_038748435.1 Pseudomonadota bacterium
GTTAAAGGAATAATAAATCTAGCCTCTAATACGAGTAACCCATAAAATAAAATATATAGAAAAATCATAAATTTAGATTGACTAATCCAAGCGTGAACTAAACTTAAACCGGCAGCAAAAAACATACCAATGATGATAGGGATATAATCCCAACTTGGAGTTAGTTTAAGTAATGTCGCCGCCGCTATAACTATAAGCAGAATGTTGGCCAACCAGCCTAAGCGTATGTTCAATAATTCAGGCCCTAAACCTTTAGGGTTGTAAAGTTCTGCTTGAAACCAGCGGGCAATGCATAGGTTGATTAAATTGACCCACATAAACCACATGGCGATTATACCTGTAGCAAAGCGTGCGAGATAATAAGTGAGAGTTTGGATATCATTAGCGGGCAAGGATAGATTAGTTAAGCTTTCTGCTTCATTAAAGTAATTACTAATCGTGATTGTCCAATATTCAATCAATTTGGGAATAAATAGATGGGCACAAAAAACTGCGATGATAGCGATTAGGGTGGCTGTTTGGATAACGATGGGCCAAGAACCTGTGCGACGCAAAGTCAATGCTAAAATATATACAATTAAAGCACCACCAAATACGCTTGAATAAAGTGGTAAGGTCCGTCCTAATAATAAATAAATGATCGCAGGAATGGCAGTAACTAAAAAAATCATCAGCCCTTCTTTTGCACCTTTGCGTAAAGTGACTAAGGCAGCTATCGCAATGCCTAACCATCCCAGAAAAGGCATTAACGAAAAGATGAATGCGAGGCTATAAGCTTCCCAGCGACCCCGCATGACATATGCGGCAAACGGTTTGATCAGCATTAATTTTAATGTCTGTCGGTATACGGTAACAATGCCAAGAAACGTGCTTTTTTAATCGCATCAGCAAGCATACGCTGATATTTAGCTCGTGTCCCAGTAATGCGGCTAGGAACAATTTTACCCGTTTCAGTAATAAAAGCGCGCAAAACTTCAATATCTTTATAATCGATTTCTGCAACACCTTGTGAAGTGAAACGACATCTTTTACGTTTTCTCATCATAACAATATTCCTCTACTATTCAGTGACTTCATATTTTGCTTTTGCGTTTGGCGCTTCAGCTTGATTGGCTTTTTCTCTTTTAATCAAAGGCGAAGGCTCGGTAATGGCATGTTTACGTTGGAGTACAAGATTACGTAAAATAGCATCATTAAAACGAAAATTATGATTAATTTCATCCAAAGCAACTTGATCACATTCAATGTTAAGCAAAATGTAATGTGCTTTATGTAGTTTTTTTATTGGATAAGCAAGTTGACGTCGGCCCCAATCTTCGTATCGATGTATTTTGCCGCTACGATCGGTAATCAGTTTTTTGTAACGATCAACCATCGCTGGCACTTGCTCACTTTGATCCGGATGGATCATTATGACGATTTCATAGTGTCTCATAGATAAACTCCTTATGGTTTAGCCCCCCAGTAATCGCTAGTAGGGCAAGGAAATGTACAATTATAGAGGTAATTGCTTTAGTAAGCAACTAAATAGCTGCACTACAGCAGCACATTTAACCTTGATTTTGCTAAATTTGCTATGATAGTAGCGGTAGCATCAATAAGATATCCAATAAAATGACACCAGCGCAAATCACATTACGTAAAAATCGCATTGCATTGACCGGAGATTGGACCGCTCAAGGGGTAAAATATTTGAGCATGGAGAATCTACGGCAGATTGCATTACCTACGTTTCCTCTAGAGATAGATGCCACGGCAATCCATAAACTAGATACCGCGGGTGCCATGTTAATTTATGAATTAGAAAAAAGCTTGCAGAGTAAAAAAATTCAACTAAGAGCAGTGCATATCAAGCCTGAGCATGAAAAGTTAATGCGTATCGTGACTGATAAGGTAAAAACATTTACCCCTATACCAAAAGTGAAATCGCTTAATTTTGTCGCCAGAATGGGAGCGCGTGCTGATCAACACTTTAACATTTTCTTAGCTTGGTTGTCTTTTATTGGTGAAATGACCGTTGCGATAGGCAGATTATTTTTACGACCGATGAAGTTTAAATGGCGCTATTTTTTCAACTTAATTGAAAATACCGGTGTCAATGCGTTGCCTATCATTGCATTTTTGTCATTATTGATTGGTATCGTGTTAACCTACCAGATAGGTGTAGAGTTGCGTGAATATGGCGCTAACATCTACATTATTGAATTATTAGGCAGCGCTATTTTAAAAGAATTTGGTCCACTGATTACAGCGATTATCGTCATTGGACGTACCGGTTCAGCGTATACGGCGCAATTAGGTACCATGCAAGTCAACCAAGAACTTGATGCTTTGCAAACTATGGGCTTGTCACCCACAGATATGTTAGTTATTCCACGTATTTTGGGATTGGTTTTTGTCATGCCGTTGTTAACTGTTTGGTCAGATTTTTTTGGGATTCTAGGTGGCGCTTTTATGTCTAAAGCCGTACTGGGAATAAGCTATACCAGTTTTTTACAGCAATTTCCAACGGATGTGGACTTGTCGACTTTTTTCATCGGCTTATGCAAGGCCCCAGTCTATGCGTTATTAATTGCTGCGGTGGGTTGTTTTCATGGTTTCAGAGTGAGTGGTAGTGCCGACAGCATTGGTTTGCAAACGACGCGTAGTGTGGTCATGGCGATATTTTTAATTATTATTGCAGATGCTTGCTTCTCAATCGTATTAAGTTGGTTAGGTTTATGAAACTAGATAATAAAAGCCCTGTGATTGAAGTGAATGACCTTACAACCTTATACGGCGATGAAGTCATTCATAAGCGTTTAAATTTGACCATCTATGAAAATGAAGTATTAGCTATCGTTGGTGGCAGTGGCGCAGGTAAAACTACTTTGTTAAGAGCCATTTTACTGCTGCATAAAGCAACAGGCTCAATAAAAGTCTATGGTAATGAGATTATTGCAGACCCACATGCTAATTTAACTCGGGTACGCAAGTTATGGGGGGTGATGTTTCAACAGGGTGCATTGTTTTCTTCTTTGACAGTACTTGACAATGTTGCTTTCCCGTTATTTGAATATACGCGTTTAGATAAAAAATCTGTTTATGAAATCGCCAAATTAAAAATCGCCTTGGTAGGATTAACACTTGATAGTGCCAATAAATATCCGGCAGAATTAAGTGGTGGCATGCAAAAGCGTTTGGCTTTGGCGCGCGCGATTGCGCTAGATCCGCTATTATTATTTTTAGATGAACCTACTGCGGGTTTAGATCCTAAGGGTGCAAGTAGCTTAGATGCTTTGGTTTTAGATTTAAAGCAAAATTTGGGCTTAACGGTTATCATGGTAACTCATGATCTAGATAGTTTATGGCGAGTCAGTGACCGGGTAGCATTCCTGGGTGAAAAAAAAGTATTAGAAGTTGCACCGATTGAGCATTTATATCAGTCAAAAAATCCCCTGATAAAAGATTATTTTAGTAATCAACGAGCGCAAATCATTAGAGAGAATATTACATAATTTTATGGAAACTAAAGCCAATTATACACTCATCGGATTATTCGTTATTACCTTAATGGTCGGGATCGTTGTCATTACGCTGTGGTTATACGAATCACTGACAACAAAATCCTATAAGACTTACATTACCTATATGAATGAATCGGTTGCTGGTTTAAGCCCGCAAGCGCCAGTTAAATATAATGGAGTTAATGTCGGTTATGTGAGCAACATACGGTTGAATTTAAAAAACCCGGAACAAGTTATTTTAACTTTAAAAATAGAACAAGATGTGCCGATTACGCAAAATACTGTGGCCATATTAACTGAGCAAGGCATCACTGGTATTGCTTACATCGGTTTGCGTGGCGCAAAAGGCAATGAATTAATTAATATCGGGCCTGGGCAAAAATACCCGGTGATTAAAAGCGAACCTTCATTTTTAACACAATTAGATGCGACGATTCGCAGTCTAAGTAAAAATATTCAAGAAATAAGTAACAAAGTGCAACAAGTGGTTAGCCAAAAAAATATTGAAAATTTTGATGCCATGCTTGCGAATGTAAAAAAAATCACCCAAACTTTTTCCGATAACAGTACTGAAATAAATACGACTATCAAAGATTTGAAAGTGCTAATGCACAACACTGCGAATGTAAGTAAGCGCTTCCCACAAACCATAAACGAAATTCAAGCTGGTACACTTAGCTTAAAGAAAATGGCGGATAGTGTTGACGCAACGAGCATTAGTTTGAAGAAAGCGGTGAAGCAAACTAACATCACCATTCAATCGATTGGTAATCAGATTACACCTAAGCTTTATGATACACTGGACAGTATAAATTCTATTGCAGATAATCTAAAAATTCTGTCTGCAGAATTAAATCAAAATCCTTCTATCGTTTTGCGAGGTAAAACACCGCCGCCATTAGGGCCGGGAGAAAAATAATATGCGTTTAAAAACAAGCTTATGTCTATTTATATTGTTAAATCTAACAGCCTGTGGTTTAATCAAGCCGGTTAGTTTACAACCGATTAAACGTTACACTTTACAAGTACGCCACCTTGCTATTAAACCCTATGCTAAAACAAATAACACGATACTGATTTTAGCAACACAAGCGGCAGCGCCTGTGGCTACTGATAGAATGGTTTATATTAAAAAACCGTATGAACAAAGTTATTACGCAAAACATCGGTGGGCCAAACCACCGGCAAAATTTATTGCGCCTCAGCTTATAAAAGCATTGCAGTTGAGTCAGCATTTCAAAGCTGTCGTTGCTGCACCTATCGTTGGTATTACCGATTATCGCCTCACTACGCGTTTGTTAACTCTAGAGCAATCGTTTTTATCACACCCAAGTCAGGTAAAAATGCAATTACAAGTCGAACTTGTTAGAAGCGCTTCTGGTAAAGTCATCGCTGCAAAGACTTTTACTGCAACTGTGCGTTCACGTCATGATAATGCCTATGGTGGCGTCATGGCAGCCAACCAAGCATTGGCAATGATATTAAAACGTGTGAATGCTTTTGTTGTTCGCTATACCTAATACAATAAGTTAATAATTTTATGCGTTTACGAAGAATATATTGTCCTATTGATTTAAAACATAGCCAATCGATAGACCTACCCCTATCTGCACATCATCACATTACTAAAGTACTGCGATTAAAACCAGAAAATGAACTGCTTTTATTTAATGGGGATGGATATAATTATCACGCCAAACTGACTAAAGTTGTAAAAAACTATAGCCAAGTTAAGATCCTTAAGACAATTAAAAATGATGTAGAGTCGCCGTTAAAAATTCACTTGGTTCAAGGGATTGCCCGGGGTGAAAAAATGGATTTCATCATACAAAAAGCTGTGGAAATCGGTGTTAATGAAATTACACCGATATTTTGTCAATTTGGCAATGTTAAAATTCCTGATGAAAGAAGAGCAAAAAGAATTGCCCATTGGCAGAATGTGGCGAACAGTGCAACTGAACAATCTGGCCGTAGTATTCTAACTAAAATAAATCCTCCAAATGATTTTTTTACGGCAATCCATGCCATAAGCCAGGAAAAAAACTATGAAAGTCAAATTATATTGACGCCAAACGCAATAAACAAACTAAATACTTTACCGCAACTACAATCTATCTTGATATGTATTGGGCCCGAAGGTGGTTTTAGTGATGATGAATTAAATTATGCAGAAGAGAAATCATTTCAAAAAATACAATTAGGTCCACGAGTACTACGCACAGAAACGGCAGGCATCGTTGTCATTACTTATTGTCAAACCCATTATGGCGATATATAAAATAAA
>JBCDIY010000089.1:0-5779 GCA_038748435.1 Pseudomonadota bacterium
AGTAAATTGATGAAAGCACAGTCAGTACACAAGCAAATTCAATCAGAATTAACTCAATTATTAAAGCAACAACGTGAACTAAACGTAGAAGCATTAAATATAATCCTCATGCGTGAAAACCAGATGCATAGAGGCGTAGAGGCACTTCAGTACTTTAGAGGAACTTGGGTTAAGAGACAAGAAGCATTACTGAAGCCAGAAGAAGCTGAATCAACTCCAACTTCAAAGGAAGAAAAGTCAATATTGAGACTACTAAAATCAAAGGATCCTTGGCGCATGATGGATGACTAACAATATATGCGACGGATCTATGATTTAGAGATGTCAGGATCAAAAAATCACTTATTAGGTAATAATAATGATGATGTTATCCACAGATCTTAGGCTTTTTTACACGTTTCTTCCTAATACCCTATTAGAGGAAATTTAAGAGACATCAAAAATGAATACCCAGCAAGCGAATTTTCATAACAAAATAAAAAAACGCAAGACATTTGCTTGGGCTTTATTTAAAGTTCTAAAACTCTACAGTTTAATTCCAGTAATTTAGAAATTTCTGCAATTTTTCTATGAAAAAAAAATTTGAATTGTCGATTGTTATCTTGTGTCAAGTTGGATTACTTAGCATTATGTTGCAAACTTTTACATTGGAACTTTTAAAAATTTATTTTTCATAGTGCTACAAACGGCTTTAAGGCGCAATAAGCAGCTTCTAGATGCACGGGATTAATTTGATTAAAATTTAGTTTTAAAAACAGGAGGAGCTATTTTTTCTTGGTGCGAAAAACAGACGCTGCCAACGATAGCCCTAATTGTGCTGCGAGGACAGGTGGAACCGCATTGCCAACTTGTGTAAATTGACGGGCAGTAGGCCCAACAAATATATAATCATCTGGGAATGTTTGGAGTCTAGCACATTCACGTACGCTAAGGGTTCGCGGTATCTCAGGGTGAAGGTGAGATCGGCCACCACCATTGGTGCCGCCGGCTATCACTGTCTTAGAGGGTGTGCAAGGGTCTAATCGATCAACACGGCTAAGTTGGTCTCTTTGGCCGTAATCAAGTTGACAATACCTCTGAACAGAGCCTAACTTATGAATTCTGGTCTCGGCGTTTTGGCCATTATTTTGGTTTCTGTGCAGTACAGAGCCTGCGCCGTAACGCATCTCTGCCGGCTTTGGGTATAAGGGTGTCTGTCCATTTCGAAAGCCAATTACAAAAAGTCTTTCTCGGAATTGGGGTACACCATAATCAACGGCATTGAGTATCATTGGTTCATCAACAATATATCCTGTGCGCTCAAGATCACGAATAGCTTCGGCAAGTTGTTTTCCACCATCTAAATCTCTAAGGCCAGGTACATTCTCAATGAGAAAGCAAGCTGGCATAAAATGTTCAATTATATTTATGTAATCAAATAGAAGGTTCCCATTTGTTGCATGTTTAAATCCAACTCTTTTGAAATTATCTCCAAATTTAGCAAACCGCTGATTGGAGGCAATAGAAAACGGTTGACATGGCGGTCCACCAGTAAAAATTCCTTCGAAATTCTTTGGAATCATATCCTCTAGAGTGGAAATGACCTCATCAAGTTTTGATACATTGCCTGAATGAGTAGGGGGACCAAATATTTCCCATGATGGTCTGTTTTTTCTCAACGTCTTACAGAACAGCTCATTGAATTCAAATGCAGCAATATGATTATAACCTGCGGCTTCGAATCCAAGATCAATTCCACCACAACCGGTAAAAAAGCTGACCATTGGGATGCCATTTTCTTTAGCTTGATAATCGCTTAATAGCTTGGGGGAACAGTTGCCCCACTCTTTTGTGTGGCTGTTGTAATAAACCAAATCATTGAAGCTGTAGCCATATTGCTCCAAAACTTTAGATAGTTCAATACCTTCTGCTTCCGCAAGTGAGAACAGTTTTCTTTGCTCTTGCAGAGAAATGGGAGATTTTAGAAGAGTGAGGGTTTTAAGCATGGTCATTTTCACTGCGGTCACGGAAAAATCTTGCAAGTCTCGATATTTCTAAATTCCCATCTAATTCGCGGGGGCCAGATATAGGGCTAACTGCATAAAAGATATCATACGCATCTTCCTGGCTCAATGAAATCACAATGTCGCTACCTGTATTATGTAGGTAAGATATTTGCGATATAAACTTGATGCTTTCGCGAGCTTGACGTGGATCTACGCTGCGAGCAATATCGAGGTATTTATCTCAGTTAGCCATTATTCCTAGGTATTGCTCGTCATTTTCATCACCAAAGAAATTACTATGCAATGACTTCAACTATATCACAACGTGTCAATCCCAAGTTTCTCGCGCCTTTCAAAGCGGATGAAGTTAACCTGAGTGAATCGATATGATTAAATACCGATTGAATAGAGGTCAGGCTATACGTTGGGACTTTTTTTTACACAGACAATACTAGCCTAAAAGGTTACATTTATCAAATATATTTAACTTTTAAGGTTAAATAAGACCGATAATAAGAGTTATCGGTATCAATACTTGTTATTAATTATTTCATGAGGATTATTCTCTTTTTAATTGGTTTTTAACTTGTTTAATGCAGGGTTGATATGACGCTCTTTCCGCTTGTTTCTACCTAAATCTTACTATGTTATATTAATATATATAGCCATAGGCTATGCCGAAATAGATACGACGATGTCTAACAGCAAACTGAGATGAAATTGCAGTTGACATGTTACAACAAATTTAGATAAAAGAGGATAATTTTGGCTCACACGAATACTGCAATAGATGATTTTCAAGCTGTTTCGCCCTTTCAGGAACTCGCAGCCTATGAAGCATTGTGGGCGCAAACAGATGCATCGGTGAAAACTGTTGCAGCGCAGTTTCGTCATGGTAAAACTTATTTGCCTTCGGAATTACTCTCATCACAAAACATCCAAGTTTATATCGAAAAACTTCGTGAAAAGTTTAAATCACATTATCCCTTTGAAATTTGTTTAGCTACAGAAGTTGATTTTCCCAAAAAAATTCTCGAAGCAACGCACCCGATCCCTTTTCTCTACTATAAAGGCAATTGGGACTTAATCTATAGTCCAGCCGTTGCTGTAGTCGGGACAAGACAGCCCACACAGGAAGGGTTAGCAAGAACGCAAAAATTAACAAAATTACTAGTTGAGCAAGATTTTACCATTGTTTCTGGATTGGCTAAAGGCATTGATACTTGCGCCCATCACACAGCCATCGAAGCCGGTGGCAACACCATTGCTGTTATTGGCACACCCATTACCGAATGCTACCCGAAAGAAAATCAAGCGTTACAAGATAAAATAGCGCAATCTCATTTATTAGTCAGCCAAGTCCCTTTTTTTAAATATATGCAGCAAGATTTTCGGTTAAATCGCTTTTTTTTCCCCGAACGTAATAAAACCATGTCAGCGATTAGTTTAGCAACAGTGATTATTGAAGCAGGAGAAACGTCTGGAACGCTTGTTCAAGCTAGAGAAGCACTACGACAAGGACGAAAATTATTCATCTTAGATAATTGTTTTCATAATACAGCACTCACCTGGCCTGCTCGCTTTGAAAAGCAAGGTGCAATTCGGGTAAAAGCATTTTCGGATATTTTAAGGCATTTGTAATATGTCTTTTCGGCATAGATTAACCCGACTCGATGAATTAGAATTACGTGAAGTGGTCGCGTTAGAAGAAAATGATTTATGCTATTATTGGCGAACCAGAACGACAATAAAAAATATATCTTCTGATAAGCTATATAGTGAAACCCACTCACTGATTTCAAATCTAAAAATTAAAGAGAAAGAGATAAATCGTTTACACCATCGCCAACCTGCAATCGAACAATGTGCTCATGAAATGATTGCGTTATTACCACCTGAAGTCTTTCGGCAATACACTTTTATTCCTATTCCTGCTTCTAAATCGTCAAAAAACGTTTATCCGGTTAGTAATTTAACTTATGTATTAGAACAAATAAAAAAAATAGCCTATCCTTCGTTAGATAGTCGTGAATTAATTACACAATATGAACCAACTTTAACTAATCATCATAGCAGTCAAAGACAATCAGTCGAAGAATTAGCGAGAAACTATTGTATTCGTGACAAATTCATGCATCCAATCCCTCAGAAAATTATTTTGTTTGATGATGTGATTAGTGCAGGAAGGCATTTTAAAGCCGCTCAAAACCACCTTTTGCAACATTTTTCTGAGATTAAAATTATTGGGATTTTTATTGCCCGTTCCATCGATGAGTGTCGCGACATATAGGGACGGATTGTAACGTTGGGTCTGGTTACATAAAGGGAGTATTTGGTCATCTTTCTACTACTGGATGATCTGAATAGCCTTTTGATCTTAATAATAAGTTTTCAGTAAAGTTTTTGTTTTCGCTATGGCAATTTGACAAAGAAAATAATTTTCAATGTAATAAAACATAAAATCAATTAAAAATGCAAATAATCTAAACAAAAATACGCTTTACTTAATCAATTAATTGTGGACACTATTATCAACTTGCCAATTTTTGATCTGTATGATTTAAGTGGTAACAAGCATGGTAGTGCAGATGGCACAAAGAAAAAAACGCGATTTAACCGAAAATCTTGCTGCATATATTAAAAAAAAGTGGCCGGCTCTAAAGCCTGTGCTTGTCTCGCTTTTATCACATGACATTAACCAAGCAAAAATAATTAAGCTTCTCAGCTCGCATGATTATAAAAGTGATATCAAAGATGTACTTTGGGAACTAAATCAAATATTAAAAAGCATACATATACTAAAGTATATTGATGATCCACAATACCGCCGTGACATTCGCACCTCACTAAATAGAGGTGAAGCTTATCACCAACTTATCGATAAAATTGCAGCAATTGGCGGTGGAGACTTTAGGGGCATGTCTGAATTAGAGGTAGAAATTTGGAATGAATCGACACGCTTAATCGCTTTGGTCATCATTTACTACAATATGAATTTGTTATCAAAACTATACGAAATAGCTCTAAAAAAAGATGATAGTGCTGCAATACAATACTTAAAACATATTTCACCCATTGCATCTTCGCATATTAATATCAGCGGACTTTATGAATTTAGTGAAACGATGGCCAACATTAATGTTGATAGTGTCGTTGAAATATTAAACAGAATCCTTGAAGATGCAATAAGCTCTCATGCTAAGAAGAAAGTATAAAAATCAACTTGTGAAATGACATAGGGTTATAATGTGAATACTTGTAGAAAAAAGAGATTGGCGTGATTCCCATTTGTTAAGCTGCGTATGCAGCTTAACTTGTTTAGTTGCCATATGTCAAACGAAAATAAAGATACCATCCTCAGACGGAAATGTAGACACAAGCCTTGGCCATATTGAGTGAGTTGCTTTGCATATTGCTGGGAACATTTTCGGGGGCTATTCACAGAACACCAAATAGCAAATTAATTACGAAGCAACAGGTATTAGTGTTGCAAAAATTATTTTCAGCAACAGAGCGTATGTATCTGAGCACGGTGGAAAAATCACTGCATCAACATCAGAAACTCATCGAGAAAAATCAAGCTAAGCTCCTTAAATTTAAAAAACAAGAGCAAATACAAAAAACCAGGCTTAAAAAATTAAAAGCCAAATCAAAGGCGGATTCGAAAAGTAAATTGATGAAAGCACAGTCAGTACACAAGCAAATTCAATCAGAATTAACTCAATTATTAAAGCAACAACGTGAACTAAACGTAGAAGCATTAAATATAATCCTCATGCGTGAAAACCAGATGC
>JBCDIY010000090.1:0-5705 GCA_038748435.1 Pseudomonadota bacterium
CGAATCATCCTAAACCTTTTATTAAACTTAATGATAATGAAAGCTTGATTCAAAAAACCTATTTACGTGCTTCAGCAATTGCAGGTGTTGAAGAGATTTTAACCATTACTAATCGAGAATTGTTTTTTTATACTAAAGACGAGTACGAAAAATTAGCACAAACGTCAATTTTTAACTCTTTCATTCTCGAACCTTTTGGACGTAACTCTGCAGCAGCAATTGCACTTGCAGTGCAATATGCAAAAAAAAAATTC
The DNA here is from genome assembly GCA_038748435.1 of Pseudomonadota bacterium. Taxonomy (GTDB): domain Bacteria; phylum Pseudomonadota; class Gammaproteobacteria; order JBGSLN01; family JBGSLN01; genus JBCDIY01. The sequence goes on from JBCDIY010000090.1 coordinate 255, forward strand.
CCTACTGCTTGTATTTTACTTATATTGCCAGCAGATCATTTAATACAAAATCTAGATAGATTTATCGAAGCTGTTGAACAAGCAAAAAAATTAGCCGCAGAAAATTATCTCGTGACCTTTGGAATAAATCCAGATTCTCCTAAAACCGGCTATGGGTATATTGAATACAACGGTCATCATGTATTACGTTTTGTTGAAAAACCTAATTTAGAAACAGCTAAAAACTATCTAGATTCTGGCGATTATTTGTGGAATTCTGTTATGTTTTGCATTTATGTTGATACCATCATTGAGGAAATGCATCAGCATTGCCCTGATATCCTATTTCAGTCTGAGGATTGCATTGCTAATGCAAAAATCTCTAAAGCTGAAAACTTGGTGCAATTTGAAATTAACGCAAATGATTTTGAGAAAATTCAAGATATTTCTATCGATTACGCAATTTTAGAAAAATCAGCGAACGTTGCTGTGGTCCCTTGTGATATTGGTTGGTCCGACATTGGGTCGTGGATCGAATTTGGTCAATTGCATCCGGCCGATACAAATAATAATCATATTCTTGGTGAAACTGTTCTCGAAGAAGTCCATGATTGCATTATTCATTCAAAAACAAGAATGGTTGCAGGTATTGGGTTAAAAGGCTTAGTAATTGCTGATACCGCTGACGCTATTTTAGTCGCTGATAAAAACCACTTACAGGATGTTAGAACAGTTGTTAATCATTTAAAAATGCAGGAAAATGATTGCTATAAACTTTTTCCAACGATTTATCGAGCTTGGGGGAATTACACTATTTTACAATCTGGTAGTGGATTTAAAGTTAAACGTATCGAGGTAAAACCAAGTAGTTCACTAAGTTTACAATCTCATAATCATCGCAGTGAACATTGGGTTGTTGTCAGTGGAATTGCAAAAATAATCAATGATCATCAAACGATAACTATTAAACAAAGCCAATCTACTTATATACCTGCAGGTAAAAAACATAAACTCGAAAATCCTGGAACTGATATATTAATTATTATTGAAGTACAATGTGGAGATCATATAGAAGAAGATGATATTGTACTCTATGAGGATTCGCATGAATGCAAAGTTTGAATTAGATACAAAAAAAGTTTGGGTACCTGGAAGTCATGGTATGGTTGCTTCAGCACTCGTGCGCTGTTTACAACAGGAAAATGTTACGCTTCTAGAAACTTCCAGAGAAGAAGTAGATCTGACCGATAGTCAACAAGTCAAAAACTTTTACGCGACTCAAAGGCCTGATGTAGTCTTACTTGCCGCAGCCAAAGTCGGTGGTATTTATGCAAACGATCACTACCCTGCTGACTTTATTGGGCAAAACACAATTATTCAATATAATGTTATTCACTACGCCGCAAAATATGGAATTAAAAAGTTATTATTTTTAGGTTCTAGTTGTATCTACCCTAAAGAATGCCCTCAACCGATGAAAGAAGAATACCTCCTAACAGGACCACTCGAAACTACTAACCAGTGGTATGCTATTGCGAAAATTACTGGAATTAAGATGTGTCAAGCCTATCGCAAGCAATTAGGTTGTGATTTTATTTCGGCATTGCCAACTAACTTATATGGACCTAATGACAATTTTCATCCTGAAAACAGCCATGTCCCGGCTGCTTTACTTTCACGCTTTCATACAGCTAAAATCGACGGTTCTTCTGCTGTTCACGTTTGGGGGTCCGGTAAACCATTGAGAGAATTTATGCATGTAGATGATTTAGCGGATGCGTGTATTTATCTTATTAAAAATTATTCTGCTAGCGAATCTGTGAATATTGGCACAGGAGAAGAAATATCTATCGCAAATTTCGCTGAACTTATTAAACAAACGACAAGGTTTAGCGGTAACATTATATTTGACACAAATCGACCGGATGGAACATTACGTAAGCGTTTGGATGTGGAGAAGTTGCTTACATTAGGATGGCGGTATAAAATAGAGCTTGTTGATGGTATTGCCCAATATTACGATTGGTATTTAAATGAGGTTTATTGTGAACAAAACTAAAGTAGCTTTAATTACCGGTATTACTGGACAAGATGGTGCATACCTTGCTGAGTTATTATTAAACAAGGGTTATATTGTTCACGGCATAAAGCGTCGTTCCTCCTCTTTTAACACTCAGCGTATCGAACATATTTATAAAGATTTTCATGAATCTGATACACGCTTCTTTTTACATTATGGTGACATGACCGATGCGACTAACTTAATTCATTTAGTCCAAAAAATTTCGCCAGATGAAATTTATAATCTTGCAGCGCAAAGCCATGTCAAAGTCAGCTTTGAAACGCCAGAATATACTGCAAATTCCGATGCAATGGGGACTCTGCGGCTGCTTGAAGCGATTCGTATCCTCGGCATGGAAAAAAAATGTAAATTTTATCAAGCTTCGACTTCTGAACTTTATGGTAGAGTACAAGAAGTCCCACAAACTGAAAACACGCCATTTTATCCACGCAGCCCTTATGGCGCTGCTAAACTTTACGCTTATTGGATTACTAGAAATTATCGTGAAGCCTATGATATTTTTGCTGCCAATGGTATTCTATTTAATCATGAAAGTCCGATTCGTGGTGAAACTTTTGTCACCCGTAAAATAACTCGAGCCGTTGCAAAAATTAAACTTGGTCAACAACAAAAATTATTTTTAGGCAACCTTGATGCAAAACGCGATTGGGGCCATGCTCGCGATTACGTTGAAGGTATGTGGATGATATTACAGCACGATGAAGCAGATGATTTTGTACTCGCTACAGGTGAGACGCACTCTGTCCGTGAGTTAGTAGAAATTGCTTTTAAGGAATTAGAAATCGATGTTATGTGGGAAGGTCATGGCATTGAAGAAAAAGGTATTGATGTAAAAACGGGTAAAATTCTAGTTGAAATTGACGCTTTTTATTTCCGCCCCACCGAAGTGGATATACTTCAAGGTGATAGCTCCAAAGCGCATCAATTACTCGGCTGGCAACATAAAACTGATTTTAAATCCCTCGTACAAGAAATGGTTAGGAATGACTTACAAGCTGTGCGTCGAAATACATAAATAGGAATAGTAAACATGAACAAGACTTTAAAAAAATTTGCACTTAATTATATACCTGGTATGGATATTATTCGAAAATTGAAAAACAGAGTGAAACGCCCATCGGATTGGCATCACCTAGAATATTGTAAGAACTATATCCTTGCGGTCAAATCAGCCCTTCTCTTACAAAAGTTACAACCTTATGACTCCACTAATTTAGAACTGATACGCGTTGGTAATGAAGCTGACGGTGGCTATATTATGGCGAATCATTTTGAAAAAATTGATGCTGCTTATTCTTTTGGTATTGACACGGATGTAAGTTGGGATAAATTTATAGCAGAAAAATCAATTCCAGTTTTCATGTATGACCATACTATAGAAGCGTTACCAGAACAACATAAGAATTTTCATTTCTTTCGTACTGGGTTATGCGGCAAACCTAACTTACCTAATATGAAAGATATTGGATCATTACTAAAAGAGAATGGACATTTAGGAAAAAATTTATTAATGAAAATGGACATCGAAGGCTACGAATATCCTGCCTTTGATGCAATGACAGATGAAGAAATCGGTTGTTTTTCACAAATCGTTTGCGAAATTCATCATCTTCATGATTTATTTTATAACATTCAGCGACATGAATTGATTAGTCGATGCTTGAAAAAAATTCTTAAGCAAATGTATTGCGTGCATATTCATGCAAATAATGTAGGAAGTGTTGCTTGTTCTAATGGAATAGAAATACCTTCATTATTAGAATTAACTTTCGTTAGAAAAAACTTAATGCAAGATTTCATGCCAACAGATAAATTACGACATGATCTAGATCGTAAAAATAATCCTAATTTACCCAGCATAAATATTTCTCAATTATGGAAGCAATTTACTTAGGATTTATATGGGATTCAAAAGATCAATCTGCTCTTATTCATAATTCCGGAGCTATTTTTGTGAAACAATTTAAAAATATAAGATATTATCTAGTTTTGTAGTTGGATCGCCATACGTTTAATGCAAGTCTGGCAATAAAATTGACTTGATTGAAACAGCAGATAGAGTTTTTTCCTCTATTAAATGCTTGATTTTAACGTATATGAAATAAAAGTTATTACTTTTAACATAACAACGCTAGCAACAAAAAAATTATTTAACTTAACTACCAGCAAAGGTTATGATAGAGTCTATGAAAAATACTCTGGATTAAATGACTGGTAAATAGGACAAAATTTATTATTATGAAAAATTCCCAATCGTCGGCAGCTACTCAAATTTCTAATAATAATGCTGAACAACCAACTATTACTATTATTGAGGCTAATTCAAAAAAAAGCCTTATCTATGATTTAACAGAGCTATGGTCATATCGTGAGTTGTTTTTTACCATGGCTCTACGCAATATAAAAGTTCGTTACAAACAAAGTGTTTTAGGCATACTCTGGGTCATCGTTCAACCTATTGTCACTTGCTTAGTTTTCACTTTTGTATTTGGATACATTATAAAAATACATACTGGCAAGACACCCTATCCTGTTTTCGTTTTTTCTGGACTGCTATTATGGCAATTTTTCACGCGCAATCTCACGGAAGGGGTTGCAAGCCTGGTAAGTCACTCAAACTTCATTAACAAAGTCTATTTCCCCAGAATAGGTATTCCTTTGATTGGGATTTTATCAAGTACGATGGACTTTATTCTTGCATTATTCGTACTATTTGTATTGATGCTATGGTTTCATGTTGCATTTCATTGGCAATTAATTTTCGTGCCAGTTATTCTATTATTCACCTTTGCTTTGAGTTACTCGGCCACGCTCATATTCGCGCCATTAAACGCAATTTATCGAGACATTGGTCTAATGATTGGCTATTGCATCCAATTTTTAATGTATTTGTCACCTGTTATTTATCCTGTTTCTTTTATCCCACATAAATATCAGTGGCTTTATGATTTCAATCCTGTTGCCACCTTATTAAATGCAATGCGTTGGGCTTTGATCGGCACTACTCCACCTTCTAATTACACTATAGGTATTTTATGTATTACTACTTTTTTATGTTTTATTGCTGGTAGAAAAATTTTTCGGACACTTGAACCAACAATTGTAGATAGGATTTAAATATGAGTTTAAAGAATTTGCTAAACAAATTTACTCATAATAGCATTATCGAAGCGTTAGATCCTCATACTTGCTTACATGATAAGTTAGTTGGGATCATTAAACAATCAAGCTTGAAAATATAGAATATACTCTAAGAATGGCAGCTGGGATACAGGGTAGATATTCAATTATGGGTAGCAGAAAAAAGTCTAATCAGCTTTTCATATTTGGTAAAAAACAACAAGAATCACTCTGTTCAGTGGTCTAACAAAGATGATGAAACTGCCCCC
>JBCDIY010000091.1:0-5675 GCA_038748435.1 Pseudomonadota bacterium
AGCAATAACTTGCTGCCATCAGGATTGGCACGCAATACTATTTCTCCGATTAGATCGGCACTGTTTTCTTTGGCACGCGACCGGATAAGTATCTCTTCATTGCTTCCTTTTATCGAGCCAGCAGAGATATCAGCATTGTTAAAACGAACTGTTTGAGCCACTTGGTCAAAGGTGAGTCCATAGCGAATTAAATTTTCTTCACTCACTTCAATGGAAATCTCTCGATTTGGATATCCCATTAAATCTAATGGGGAAATCAACTGCGATGCCAAAAAATCATCTTCTATTTCTTCGGCATATTTTTTTAAAGATAAACCATCGATTTCTATTAACTGAATTAACTCCGCATCTCTAGCAGGTAATTGTTCTAACAATACCATTAAACAACTACCCAATGGATTTTCTTTTGTAGCAATTTGATCAAGCTCGTGTTGTAATTGTAAAGCTTGCTGTTTGGTTTGCCTATGGTTTTGCGCGCGATAAAAATCGATAATGGCATTAAGCGCAACACGATACAACCAAGGCAACCATTTTTGTTTAGCATTTGGACCTTGGCCTTGGGCAATTTTAACAAAAATGGTTTGGACAATATCTTCTGCATCTGCTTTATTGCTCACGCGTTTTAAAATAAACTGCTTTAGTGGCTGATAAAACTGCGTACTTAATTGCCTATCAATCGGTTGCATCGTGTTTACATCCCTCAACTAATTAATCTATTATTTTCTTTGGCAGCATAAGCTATTTGGCTCGATTTTTTGCTGCGTGTCTGCTAATAAATAATATAATTCCCATTCATAACCATTGGGATCTTTAACTTTAAATTTATCTTGGTTAGCATAACAGCAAACTGCACTTTGCCTATGATACACTTCGATATGATTTTGCTTTATATAATCATAATACGCGTCCAAAGCATTTTGCGAAGCAAATTCTATGCCTAAATGTCGCTGGGTATCAATCAGTTGCTCAGTTAATTGAAAACTAATATTTAACGGAATTTGCTCAGGATCAAACTTCGCATAATCTGCTTTGACTTTTGCCGGTTGAGCTTTAAATAAAATCTTATAAAAATCAATGGTTTCAGCTAATCGATTTACAGGTAAGGATAAATGTAATTTCATGATGTTTTACTCCATTGGTTTAACCTATACTTCTCATTCCTTAAGACGATTAGCAACTTTGAAAGGTTGCATTAACTATCTAATTATTTTTGCCTATCAAGCTCATAAACAAAAAAATGCTAACTTACTAAAAAAGTTAGTGTTTTTTAAGCTATAGTGTAGGTGTGAGTATCAATTTAACAGGTGATAACATGTATAAATATATGACATACTTAACCTTATCTTTGACCCTCATGCTATCAAGCAGTGCTTTGGCGCAATACACTAAACCGAGTGACAAGCAAATAAAACAAAAACTTACACCGATGCAGTATTATGTCACACAAAAAAATGGTACGGAAAAACCATTTAAAAATAAGTATTGGAACAACAAACAAGCGGGAATTTACGTCGATGTGGTTTCCGGCGAGCCTTTGTTTAGTTCGCTGGATAAATACAAATCTGGCACTGGTTGGCCAAGTTTCACTAAACCGATAAATAAAGCCAATATTGTCACTAAACCCGATAATTTTCTATGGATCCAGCGCACCGAAGTACGTTCGAAAAATGGCGATTCACATTTAGGTCACGTGTTTAAAGACGGTCCGGCTCCGACACACATGCGTTATTGCATTAATTCCGCCGCGTTAGAATTTATTCCGGTAAAGGATTTAGAAAAACGTGGTTATGAAAAATATCTAGCATTATTTGATAAGCAAAAAGTTAAAAAATAATTCTTGATGTTTTAACACAAAAAATTACAAACCGGCTTTTAAACTGGCTTCGATAAATTGATCCAGCGCTCCATCCAGTACTGCTTGGGTATTACCGGTTTCTACTCGCGTGCGTAAATCGGTAATACGCGATTGATCTAATACGTAAGACCGAATCTGACTGCCCCAGCCAATTTCTTTTTTACTCGCTTCGAGTTCTTGTTGTTTTTCCATCTGCTTACGCAATTCCATCTCATACAATTTCGCTCGTAGCTGTTTCATGGCATTGGCTTTGTTTTGATGCTGTGAGCGTTCACTTTGACACTGGACCACAATATTCGACGGCGTATGGGTAATGCGCACCGCAGAATCAGTACGATTGACATGTTGCCCACCGGCACCACTAGCACGATAGGTATCGATACGTAAATCCTGCGGATTAATATCGATTTCTATGGAATCATCGATTTCAGGAGCAACAAAAATCGCTGCGAAAGAGGTATGGCGTCGATTGCCAGAATCAAATGGTGATTTACGTACGAGTCGATGCACACCGGTTTCTGTACGTAACCAACCATAGGCATAATCACCGGAGAATTTTACCGTGGCGCTTTTAATTCCAGCCACTTCACCTGGTGAACACTCGACTAGTTCGGTCTTAAAACCTCTTTTCTCACCCCAACGTAAATACATGCGTAACAACATTTCCGCCCAATCTTGGGCTTCGGTGCCACCAGAACCAGATTGGACATCGAGAAAAGCGTTATTCGGATCCATTTCATTAGAAAACATGCGTTGAAACTCCAGTGTTTCTATCGTGTTTTGTACGCTATCGATTTCTGTCGCTAATTCTTGCAAACTGGTTTCATCATCAGCATGCGGTAACAATTCATTAATGGTTTCAATATTGCCTTGTAGTTGTTGAATTTTTTCAATTTGTGCATGTAATTGTGCGCGCTCACGCCCTAAGGTCTGCGCTTTTTGCTGATCTTGCCAGACTTGTGGATTTTCTAAGTCTTGATTAACTTGTTTTAAGCGATTAATTTTTTCATCGATGTCAAAGATACCCCCAAAGCGCTTGTAAGCGACTTTGGTAATCTTTAAGTCGTGATTTGAGTGAAGATAGTTCTATCATTGTGATGCTGCAATTTTTTGTTGATCAAAATAAAGTTTTTTTAAGATACCTGCTATTTTATCACGCATTTTGCGTCGATCAACTATCATATCGATAGCCCCATGCGCCAATAAAAACTCACTGCGCTGAAAACCAGCTGGAAGTTTTTGTCTTACAGTTTGTTCTATGACTCTGGGGCCAGTAAAACCGATAAGTGCTTTAGGCTCGGCAATAATAATATCACCCAATAATGCTAAAGAGGCTGATACACCACCCGTTGTTGGATCAGTCAATACAGAAATGTATGGTAAGCCTTGATCAGAAAGTTTGGCTAAAGCCGCACTGGTTTTCGCCATTTGCATCAGTGAAAACAAGCCTTCTTGCATGCGCGCACCACCGCTTGCAGCAAAACAAATTAATGGTGCTTGCATTTTAATGGCTTGATCGACACCTTGAACAAAACGCTCACCTACGGCAGCGCCCATAGAACCACCGAGAAAGAAGAAATCAAACACATTGACAACGATGGGCATGTCATGTAACCGGCCTTTGAATATAAGGATAGCTTCGGTTTCATCGGTCTTTTTCTGTGCAGTGCTAATTCTGTCTTTATATTTTTTACTATCACGAAACTTTAAACGATCGATTGGCACGACTTCCACAGCTAATTCTTCTAAGCTATTTTCATCCAAAAAACTCTCTATGCGTCGACGCGCAGGAATACGTTGGTGATGACCACATTTTGGACAAACATCTAAATTTCTTTCTACTTCTGCACGGAATAATACGGCCTGACAGACATTACATTTTGACCATAAGCCTTCGGGCACGCCTTTTTTCTTTTCGGTACGAATACGTGAAGGCAATAATTTTTTAAACCAACTCATAAGAATTATCCTATTTTTAAGCTTGTTATTGATTGTAGTTGGTTTGCTAACTGGCTGTCAAAAGATAACCCGTTGATTATTTTAATCCATAAGCCAATAAGGTATCTGCAAGTCGTTTAAAACTATAAATATTTGCACCTTTGCGGTAAGGATATATCCCATTTTCCTTTGCAACATGTTGGATCGAACGTTTATGAATATCTCTCATGATTTGCCGAAGTTTTTCATCAACAAATTCGATACTCCAACTCACTAGGGTTTTATTTTGTGAACGCTCAAGGCCAGACACTGCCACACCGCCGGCATTAGCAGATTTTCCTGGACCATAAATTATCGGATTTTGCAAAACAATATTCTGCGCCGCGTCAGTCAGCGGCATATTCGCGCCTTCAACAATTGTAGTTACTTTGTTTTTCACAATAATTTTGGCATGCTCTGCATCCATTTCATTTTGGGTTGCACAAGGCACTGCCACAGTTGCTTCCTCAACCGCCCAAGGCGATTTATCTGGATAAAAATCACCTTCAGTAAAAGCTTTTAACGGCTGGCGTTGGGTTAATTTATGCGTTTTAATGGCTTGAAGTTGGTTAGGATTCATGCCTTTTTTAAAATATAATGTTCCACTAGAGTCTGATATCGTCAACACTTGGGCATTTTCCATCATGCACTTTTCAGCTGCATGTAACGCGACGTTTCCGGCGCCAGAGATAATGACTTTTTGGCCGGACAAATCCCTATCATGTGCCTCAAGCATATCTTGCAAAAAATAAACCACACCGTGACCCGTCGCTTCGGTACGGCCACATGAACCACCAAAGCCAGGCGATTTACCCGTAAGTACCCCTTCCCAACGATTGGTGATTTGTAAATATTGACCATAAAGGTAACCGATTTCGCGTGCGCCAACATTTATATCTCCAGCTGGCACATCGATATCTGGCCCGATATAGCGATATAATTCCTTCATAAATGCATGACAAAAACGCATGACTTCTCTATCACTGCGTCCCTTTGGGTTAAAGTCGGAACCACCTTTGCCACCCCCCATAGGCAGACCAGTCAACGCATTTTTAAAACATTGTTCAAAACCTAAAAATTTGAAGATACTCTCATTGACTGAAGGATGAAATCTAAGGCCACCTTTATAAGCACCCAGCACATTATTAAACTGTACCCGATAACCACGATTAACTTGAACATGGCCGTTGTCATCTTCCCAAGTCACACGAAAGCGTAAAATACGATCAGGCTCCATTAATCGCTCAAGGACATTTTCCTCTGCATATCTAGGATTATCTAAATAGAATTCCATCACGTCGGTATAAACTTCAGTCACTGCTTGATAAAATTCCGGCGCATATGGATGATATTGTTTTAAATAATCTTGAAAAGGAAAAGTCGATTTAGCGATATTTTTTACAGTGCTCATCTGTGACACTTGCCTCCAATAGGTTACGAATTCTCTAGTACTATATTTTTAAAACAAATAACCAGTATTTTGCAAGCAGTTTTGGAGTATTATTTATTGTGAAACAATTGATTTTTACCTTTCTACTAAAAAAAACAAGAAAGGTATTTTATTTAGATATGCAATATTTTTATTAAACCTAATTTTACCCTATTACTCATAAACAAAAAAAGCGCGCTCACTTTAAAAATTGAGCGCGCTTTTTCTAGTAAATAAAATTGATTATGCCGCTGTTGCACCGCTTGGTAGTCTTGGTGTTGGTACTTGCTCTGCTAATTTTGGAATTTCGGGTACTTGCAGCTTACCAGTACTGGCGAAAAATTGAGTTTCTGCTTTAAAAGTTTCAACTTCCTTAACTTTAAACAATTTGATAAATTTACCAAGAAAAGTAAC
>JBCDIY010000092.1:0-5654 GCA_038748435.1 Pseudomonadota bacterium
ATTAAGTCAGGTAAAACCGGTACACTGAAATCACTAATGCAATTTATTGAAAATGCTGATCACCCTTGGGCAATTCGATTATATGCTGGACAATTACAGAAAGATAGCTTAAGAACACCTTCAGGTAAAAAATTTTATTTACTTAGCTTACCTTATTATTTAATTACCCAATTAACAGAATACATCGCTTTACTGATCGAAAATAAAATTTAAATAGGTATATTAAATGATACTACCGGCGATTAATTTTTGTTTGTAAGCTTGATATGCTGTTATCATTTGCTGCCAGATTTCGCCTGGTTGTGCATTACCGATAGTTTTATCATCGATTTGTAAAACTGGGACAATCTCTTTGGTAGAACTAGTGATCCAAACTTCATCGGCACCGTAAAGCTCAGATAAACTGATGGTCTTTTCAGTCACTTCAATTTGATTTTGTTTGGCGAGTTCAATGACCAGATCACGCGTGATACCGCCGAGGATATATTGTGATAACGGCGTTGTAATAATCGTTTTATCTTTTACGATAAATACATTACTCGTGGTGCCTTCCAACACTTCTTGGTTTTGATTATACAAAATTGCTTCGGCTGCCTGATGTTGTGCCGCGGTATTACGTTGTAACACGTTCGCCAGTAAAGCCACGGATTTAATATCACAACGTTGCCAACGTAAATCCGGTAAAGTGATGGTATGCACGCCTTTAGCTAATTGTTCAACTCGATGTGGATGCATGGCCTGACAATAGGCAAAAACAGTGGGTTGAATGTCTTTAGGGAAAACATGATCACGGGTCATATTTGGACCACGAGTAATTTGTAAATACGCTCCTTGCTCTGCATGCGGCGGATTTTTTGCAATCAGTGTTTCTAACAGTTTGGTGAAATCAATGTTGATATGTTGATCTAAGCGAATTTCTTTTAAGCTATTATGTAAGCGATCTAAATGTTGGCCTAAGCGAAAAAGCTTTTGTCCATACACGGGAATGACTTCGTAGATACCATCGGAGAATAAAAAACCCCTATCCATAGGTGAAATTTGCGCTTGTTCTAGTGGGAGGTATTCACCATTTAAATAAGCAATTTGCATTAGAATACCTCATCGATGAGTTTAGTCGTAGCATCGCGCATTTTGGTCCATAAACCACCTTCTTGATCTGTCTCTAAAGCAATTAACGGTTGCTGCTTGATAAGTTTATTATTTAAAGTGATCTTTAATTCGCCTACGGTCATGCCTTGGCGGATGGGAGCGTTGAGTTCATGATTAAAACTAACTTGTGCTTTTAAATGTTTGTATTCGCCTTTAGGGATAGTAATAAATAAATTGTTTTGCAAACCGATGTGAATTTCCTTATTGGCGCCATACCAAGCACGAGCTTGGGTAATCGGTGTATTGCCTTTGTATAATTCGTAAGTTTGATAAAAACGAAAACCGTAATTTAATAAGCGTTCACTGAAAGTGGCGCGGTCACGATCAGTAGGTGCACCCATTAACACAGAAATAATGCGCATGCCTTTTCTTTGTGCTGAAGTAATCAAGCAGTAGCCAGCTTCTTTGGTATGTCCGGTCTTTAAACCATCGACAGAAGCATCTTCCCACAGTAAACGGTTACGATTAGGTTGTTTGATATGATCGTAAGTTAAATATTTTTCGTTAAAAAAGTGATAATACTGCGGATAATTTTTAATAATTGCACGGGTTAAAATCGCTAAATCATGAGCAGTAGAGTAATGATCTTTAATTGGTAGCCCATTGACGTCAGAAAAATGTGAATTTTTCATACCTAACAATTGTGCTTGTTGGTTCATAAGTGGTACAAAAGCTTTTTGACTACCAGCAATGTATTCCGCTACTGCGACGGTGGCATCGTTACCTGAGTCAACGATAATTCCTTGAATTAATTTTGCTAAGGGTACAGATTTACCTGGATTCAAAAACATTCTTGAACCACCGGTATGCCACGCGGTTTTACTGATAAGTACTTTGTCGTTCAGTTGTACTTGACCTGATGCTAAAGCTTTAAAAGTGATATAGAGCGTCATCAGCTTAGTCAAACTCGCTGGTGGTAGGCGCTGATGCATGTTTTTTTGCGCCAAAATTTCGCCGGAATTAGCATCGATTAAGACATAGGATTTGGCGTCTAGATTAGGTGGTGCAGGCACAACAAATGGCATATTCGGTTGTTTTGCTTTTGCTGGGTTAGCGATCGCAATAGTATTCGCCTGATTAAGGTTTAACTCTGCAGCATTAACCAGACTGTTCCAGACGGCTGAAATTAGTAAAGTAAGAAATAATAGTAGATGCAAGATAGCTTTGTTCATTTTTCTCTCATTTATTGGTTGAAGAGTTAAATCGAGTCATAATTTTCTTAGGTTAATGCATAGTTAAATAATGTCATTCCCGCGTAGGCGGGAATCCAGGGAACAGTATGAAAGTTCATGTTTTTCATGCAATCCCATCCCTGGTGCTGGCTGGATTCCAGACATTTTTGGCTGTCCATAGCCAAAAATTCTGGAATGACAAGCCATTTTTTGTATATGCAATAACACCAATTTTTCTGCTAATTTAACATAGAAATCTGCTTGATCGCCAGTTTTGCTTAAGGCTTGAAATTTTTCATTCGATCACGGCCAAGGGCTCGCCATAACCGTCATGAATCAATTGTGAACTAATATTATCACTTAATTGAATACTTGGGATGGGTCCAAGTTGGACTTTATAGATAGTTTCTCTAGTATGGTGATTTTCAGCAATGCGAATGGGTAATTGAAATTCGGTTTTTAAGCGTTGAGCTAGTTTATCTGCATTGGTTTTTTCCATGAAGGCTGCGACTTGTAAAAATAAAAGCGGATGACCAGGATGACGTGCGTGTGGTTTATTTAGAGGTTGTTGAGTATGTCTAGCAAGATATACGCGTGGATCAATAGCACGTACATCGACATAGGCGGTTCCAGTCGGTAGCATACCGAGCTTTTTTGCTGCGACATAAGATAAATCAATCACTCGATTTTTTTTAAAAGGGCCGCGATCATTAACTTTTACAATGATTTGTCGACCATTTGCTAGATTAGTTACGCGTACGAATGTGGGTAACGGTAATACTTTATTCGCAGCAGTCATTGCAAGCATGTTATAAGGTTCGCCACTTGAAGTTAATCGATGATTGAATTTGGTGCCATACCAAGATGCAATTCCGCGGACATGATAGCCCTTAGACGAATTTAACACGTAATAACGTTTGCCAAATACGACATAAGAACTTGGATTGCCTCTGCTGCTACGCGGCAAAATTTTGGGTGAGGCATTAGGGATGTTGCTCACATTAATGTTGCCAGTAGGTGGGCCATCTTGAACTTCTTGTAAGCCACAACTGCTAAGTAGCACACATAACAAAACTATCAGTAGAAAAAAATTTTTATTTGCTAATTGATTCATAGAATTTTGTTATTAATTATTTACGATTAAACTTTACAGAATATAGCATAAATCAAAATAAATTAGCAGTTAGGTAAAATTCTGTGAGAGCACAGCAACATTGAAGGCAGCAATTAAATTTGCTTAATGACGAGGGAAGATTTTGTAGTAACTTTTTAAAAAATGCAGATTATTTTAGGTAATTCTATAAATACAAAAAAGCCTTACAATGGATTGTAAGGCTTTTTCTAAAGTAGCTGCTATGGCATTATTTTACCACAACAAACATCGCACCACTGCCACGATAGATATTCAATAATAATTGATCTTTACTAGCTTTAGCAATCTTTTCTAATTCTGCTATATTTTTTACCGGTTTATTATTCGCAGAAACGATGACATCTCCTGGGCGAACACCAATCGGAATCGCATGTGCAGCTGGTGAATTTTTTGTAAGATTGGTCACTTGCACACCTTGTACTTCACCATGTGTTGTACTGTATCGATTGAAGTTGTTAAAGTTCATGCCATAAAGAAATGGGTTGCGTTCTTGAGTCAATTTTTCATATTGTTTAGTCGATGCGGTAATTACATCGATATTGAAAGTTTTATTACCACGCAAAATTTGCATTTTCACATCAGTACCCGCACGTAATAAACCCACAATGCTGGTGACTTCCCCGGCATTTTTGACGACTTTGTCATTGACTTTTTGAATGACATCGCCTGCTTTTAGGCCAGCTTTTTCTGCAGGTGAAAAATGATTAACATAAGTCACAACGGCGCCGGATTCTGATTGTGGGAAGCCAAATGCTTGTGCTAAACCTGGGGTCAGATTTTGAATCATAATACCGACACGACCATGATGTACTGCACCGTATTTTTCTAATTGTTTGATGACACTGTCAACCATGTTAGCGGGAATAGCAAAACCAATACCAATGTTGCCACCATCAGGGGCTAGTATGGCAGTATTGATACCAACTAATTGGCCTTTAAGATTCACTAGTGCGCCGCCTGAATTACCTGGATTAATCGGTGCATCAGTTTGAATGAAGTTTTCATAACCTTCAATACCTAAACCGTTTCTTTGCAGGGCGCTAACAATACCTGAAGTTACCGTTTGCTTTAAGCCAAATGGGTTACCGATGGCAACGACAAAATCACCTACATTTAGATTATCTGAGTTGGCAAACGCAAGTGAGTGTAGATTTTTAGCATGAATTTGAATCACAGCAATATCCGAAGCAGTATCTTGGCCAACTAACTTACCTTTAAACTGGCGACCATCGTTTAAAGTAACTGTAATCGTTTTAGCATCGCGTAAGACGTGCGCATTGGTCACAATATAGCCTTTTTGTGTATCAACGATGACACCAGATCCTAAGGACTGAAATTTAGAAGGTGGTTGAATTGGACGTTTTTCGCGTCGTTGTCGCTGGCTCCAAGGGGTAGTTGGTGGATAATTATATTGCGGACGTTTGGATGGCTCAGCAAAGGGATTAACTGGGTATTTTATTTCACCAACGACTGAAATATTAACAACCGCGGGCATGATTCTCTTAAGCATAGGCGCTAAACTAGGTACAGGTTTGCCTTGTGCTTCCGGAGGTAATTCAGCATAACTTGCTGATACAAATAAAAAAAATGTGGCAATAAAGCTAATAAATAATTTTTTCATGAGACATCCCAATGTAAAAAAACAATACAATTAGGCCATGATACCTGATTTTATTTGGAAAAGTAAGCCTTAGTTGATAAACAGGTAAATTTTCAAATAATTAGTCAACAATCTAGTTCTATAATTGAATTATTGTCATGTGCAAGCGCGGGTAGGTTGTATGGCTGAGCGAGATAAGTATAAGCAGTATTTGGATAAATATTATCCTATTGATGTAAATGATGTTCTCATCGGTAAAGCCAAACTGGAAGGCCAAATCATTCAAGACATGCCTATTTATTTGCCGGTAAAGAACTTAAATCGACATGGGTTGATTGCCGGCGCAACTGGTAGCGGTAAAACCAAAACCATTCAGTTACTTGCCGAAGGCCTTTCTAAGCAAGGAATCAATGTGTTGTTAATGGATATCAAGGGTGACTTAAGTGGCCTTGCTGCTAAAGGTCAAAGCAATGATGCCCTTGCAGCGCGGACAAAATTACTCAATTTCGATTTTAAGCCTAGCGCTTATCCAGTAGAATTCTTGTCTATTTCAGAACAAGTAGGTATTCGTTTGCGTGGC
>JBCDIY010000093.1:0-5654 GCA_038748435.1 Pseudomonadota bacterium
AAAAAATTCCGGAATGACAAGAACAAATTGGTTATTTTTTGATTTATGCAACAACGCCGCGCAGGCGGGGATCCAGGAGAATCTATGAAAAAATGGGTGATTTCGTATAATCCATCCTTGGCGCAGCACTGGATTCCGGACATTTTTGCATGTCCCTATGCAAAAATTCCGGAATGACAGGTCATTTTTTGATTTATACAACAACACCTTTTGAAAAAAGGAGGGGATATTTTTGTATGAAGTTATGTAACAAAGGCTTAAGAAGACCAGGCTTTTAATTAGCGGCAAGCTAGCACATGAGAATAGCTTGTGACAGCGTTAACCATGGGCGATAATAACAACATGAAAAAATTAACTGCAAAAAATATCCTCGTTGCACTCACAGGGAGTATTGCCTGCTATAAATCTCCTGAGTTAGTTCGACGTTTGCGTGAACAAGGGGCCGATGTTCGTGTTGTCATGACACCGAATGCTAAGGCATTTATTACCCCAATGACATTACAAGCTGTTAGTGGTCACCCAGTCCATGATGATCTATGGGACACTCAGGCAGAAGCTGCGATGGGACATATAGAACTAGCTAAATGGGCAGATCAGATTATCATCGCGCCGGCGTCAGCTAATTTTATCGCTAAATTGGCTAACGGATTAGCAGATGATCTATTAACGACACTTTGTTTAGCAACACGAGCAACTTTGTATGTCGCGCCAGCAATGAATCAAGCCATGTGGTCGCATCCAGCAACACAACGCAACTGCCAATTGATTGAAAATATGGGCATACGGTTATTGGGTACGAATCAAGGCGAACAAGCGTGTGGTGATGTCGGCCATGGTCGCATGTTAGAACCCAATGAAATTATCAATAGGGTTACTGCTGAGCAAATTTTAGCAAACAAAACCGTTTTAATTACTGCAGGCCCAACCCAAGAACCAATCGATGCTGTGCGTTATATAAGCAATCGCAGCTCGGGTAAGATGGGATTTGCCCTTGCTGCTGCGGCACGGGAGTTTGGTGCTAGAGTTATTTTAATAAGTGGGCCAACGGCCCTAACGCTGATAGCTGATGTAGAATACCATCAAGTAATAACGGCGGAACAAATGCATGCTACAACGATGCAGTATGCTGACCAAGCTGATATTTTTATCGGCGCTGCCGCAGTATCAGACATTAAGCCGAAAAACCAATCTGCGCAAAAGGTCAATAAAGCTGATCTGACTAGAGAAATTGGCATCGATTTAAACCCTGATATTATCGCTGAGGTTGCTAGATTAGAGAAAAAACCATTTGTTGTGGGTTTTGCAGCACAAACTCATGATATTATTGCTAAAGCAAAGGCAAAAATGCAAAAAAAATCTTTAGATATGGTTGTAACTAATCAAGTTGCCGGATTGAAAGGTGGGTTTGAATGTGATGAAAATAGTTGCACGGCGATTTGGAATGGTAATTCAAAAGATTTTCCTTTAACATCTAAAATTCACCTAGCACAACAATTATTAACATTGGTTAAGCAAGTTTATGAAGAATATCAAATTAAAAATACTCGATAAAAAAATTGGCACGCAATTCCCATTACCACAATACGCAACGGATGGTTCTGCAGGTTTAGATCTGCGCGCTTGTTTAGATGAGCCATTACAATTGCAACCACAACAAACGGTTTTAATTCCTACGGGTTTAGCCATACATATTCAAGATAAAGACACCGCTGCAATGATCTTGCCTAGGTCAGGTTTGGGGCATAAGCACGGCATTGTTTTGGGTAATTTAGTCGGTTTAATTGATTCTGATTATCAAGGACAGTTATTTATTTCTTGTTGGAACAGAGGTAATGACCTTTTTACCATTGCCCCAGGTGAGCGTATTGCGCAACTTATTTTTGTCCCTATAGTACATGCCAGTTTTGAAATCGTTGCTGAATTTGATCAATCTCAACGTGGCGATGGCGGATTTGGCTCTACGGGAAAAGCTTAAACTAAACTTTAAAACTCTAAAATAGAAGATAAGAGGAACAATATGGAAATATCGTTGCTGAATTTGATCAATCTCAACGTGGCGATGGCGGATTTGGCTCTACGGGAAAAGCTTAAACTAAACTTTAAAACTCTAAAATAGAAGATAAGAGGAACAATATGGAAACAATGGAATTGCAATTAAAATCAATTTTTCGTGCCTACGATATTCGCGGCATTTATAATGAGATCTTAACTGATGAGATTGCTTATAAAATTGGTAGAGCATTTGCAACCCTCGCACGTGAAAATGGTGAAAGTAAAATCTGTGTAGCCAGCGATGCCCGACTCTCCAGCCCTGAGTTACGTCATGCCGTAATTAAAGGCTTGACTAAAAGCGGTTGTAATGTCATTCATATCGATACGTTACCAACGCCGCTGCTATATTATGCAACGTTTAAAACTGCAGCGAGTTCTGGTGTTATGATTACCGGTAGTCATAATCCGGCAGGATATAATGGCATGAAGTTGGTTTTACAACGAAATACCCTTAAGCAAAACGATATTACCAATCTCTACAAAAAAGTTGTGCAAGAAGCTTTTTTAGATGGTGATGGTAGTGTGATTCATAAAGATATCTCTCATGTGTATTTAGAAGAGATTGCTGATAACGTGCGTTTAGCAAAAAGCCTTAAAGTAGTCGTCGATTGTGGCAACGGCATTGCTGGTAATATTGTACCGCAGCTGTTTCGTTTGCTCGGCTGTCAAGTGGTTGAATTGTTTTGTGAGGTCGATGGTAATTTCCCCAATCATCATCCAGACCCGAGTGATCCAAAAAATTTACAAAACTTAGTAGAAACTGTTAAAAAAGAAAAAGCAGATATCGGTTTTGCTTTTGATGGTGACGGTGATCGCTTAGGTGTCGTGACTAACCGCGGCAACATCATTTGGCCAGATAGACAAATGATGTTATTTGCTAAATCTGTATTACAAGAAAATCACGGTGCAAAGATTATTTTTGATGTGAAGTGTAGCCGCTATTTACCAGAAATCATCGAAAAACTTGGCGGCGAACCTATCATGTGGAAAACCGGCCACTCACTCATTAAAGCAAAATTATTTGAAACCGACGCGAAATTAGCAGGTGAGATGAGTGGTCATATATTCTTTAATGATAGATGGTATGGTTTTGATGATGCGCTTTATAGCGCTGCGCGGTTATTAGAGATTTTGAGTTATGAAAAACAAGATGCTGATGCAATTTTCGCGCAGCTACCAAATAGTGTCAATACGCCAGAGCTTCGTCTCAACATGTCAGAGCAAAAGAAATTTGAGTTCATGCAAAAATTTGCAGATACTGCGGATTTCCCAGAAGCCAGCGATGTCTCTACTATCGATGGCATGCGGGTAGATTTTGAAGATGGTTGGGGTTTAATGCGCGTTTCCAACACGACACCTTGCGTCGTTTTGCGGTTTGAAGCTGAAAGCGAAAAAGCATTACAAAAAATTAAAAATAAATTTCGTAAACGCATCAAGGCAATTGATGAGGAATTAGAAATACCGTTTTGAGATGTTTAAATTAATACAAAAAATATCTTCCGCTTTTCGCTAAGCTGTTGTTGCAAAAATCATTCCAAAGCCGTCCCCCTCTTTTGTCAAAAGCGGGGTTAGGGCAGATTTGTCATAGGAGGTTCTTAAGGCATATCTATGTAACAGGATATCCTACCTGCCCCTGAGTGATCCCCACGAATTTTGAGCAGCAAATTTATGCTGAAATATCACAGAAAAGGGCAAGAATTTTCCCAAACACGCTATGAATATGTCCCTATCACTCTACACCGGCTACGAATACTGTAATTCCAGAATTTTTGGCTATGGATAGCCAAAAATATCTGGAATCCAGATCTAAATCAGGGATGGATTTTACGAAATAACTCTTTCTTTCGTAAAATCTCCCACCTTTGTGGGAATGACAAAGTTTATTTATTTTTTCGTATAAGTTGCGTTGCAATGAAAAACATTTTTTCTCTTTGCTCTAGACAACAGCACAATAACCTACGACCTTAAGCGTATCTCATTAACTGATTTTTTTCTTCTTTTGCTGATTGGTGGTTGACTTTTAATGTATATGTTTTTTTTCGGTTTAAGCACAAAAAAATCGAGCTGTATTTTACCATTTGTGCCATTAATAATATTAGTAGATTTTTGTATTTGCTGAATAAGCGTAGCAAACTTAGCCATGAATATTTTAAGCGGTTGTTTTAAATATTGTTTATCACAATTAGATATTTGGGTTAGTTTATTGTAAAAATTCATAAGAACTTCAAGTCTGACTTTTTGTAATGCTTGCTCATTAAAACGCTTGGCGTGGTTTAAATATGTATTAACGCTTGCTTCCTCGAAGTATTGATTTGTAATGATAAATTCAATTATTATTATAAGGATTTCAGTTTTTCCGCAAACTAAACATTCGTTGAAATCAATGTTTTGCAAAAGACTATATTGCGAATTCAAACTAAACCAGAGCAAGTATTTTTCTTTACTAGCAAGCTGTAAAAAATTTTTTAATATTATAGTTGAATTTGCTTTAATACTATAATCTACAATGCCAAGATTATGTTGATTTACAGAGAAAGGATGTGCCATTTTATTCAGAATTACTGAACCAATTTCTTCTAGTGATGCTCTTTTGGCTGGTTGAATATCTGGTTGTTGGTGCAAGAAATTTAAAAGTAAGGTTAATGGAGTAAACCCAGCATGTAACATGTGATGGTCAACATCAGCATCAAATTGAAGAAGTAACTTTATGCATTCTAAGCGACCTAACATGCATGCAAACATTAATGGTGTAATGTGTTCTTGATATTGTGGTGGCAATATTTGTTTTCCATCCGTTGAGCAGCTGTAAGCGTAGTAGTTTGTATGGCCAGCAAGCAAAGAAGAGTATAAATTATCTTGATCATTATTAGCGATATATTTAAAAATTTTTGGAAGGATCAGTGGGTTTCTATTGAAATTTTCTGCAAGATTAAAGCTTTCATTAAATTGATAAAGAGCAGAGTTAATGTAAGACTCATTTCTTTGGGAAAACTGTTGCTCATCTGAAATTGATCCATCATGCGTACTTAGGTAAATTGGCTTATCTATTATATTAAAAAAACTATCGCCATAATCGAAAAAGAGTTGTTCATTTTCTTCTATATCTTTAGCAACGTAAAACTGTATTTTATTTTTGTTAAAAGTCTTGACAATAAGATTAGGCTGGCAGCCATGATTTATAAATCCAGTCCAGTTTCTTATTCGTTCTGCATCTATCAATATTGTAGGATTTATTTCGAATAGATATGCACTGGTCTCACTATTTTCTGCTGGTGTAACTATTTCACCTTGGTAAATTCCAAAGGGAGTTTTTAAGTTTCTCTTGATTGGTTGCGTTGCAAAAACACCAAGTTGTCCTTCCAAGGCTGCTACTTCTTGAATACATAGTGGTAGCGGTTTTACATTTTTTTCTTTTTCGTCTGGTGTATATGTGATTTGTAATCGTTTATTTAATTTGGCAATATCTTTTCGACTATTTATGGAATAACTTGTCGGGGAGCATCCTTCTGATGGGTTTTTTATATTAGGTTTTACTGTAGCTCTTAATAATAATTTGTTGGGCTGATTTTTGTTACATAAGGTTAATGGAGTGTAATTTCTCC
>JBCDIY010000094.1:0-5650 GCA_038748435.1 Pseudomonadota bacterium
ATCAATTTTTACTCGATAATCGGTTTAAAAATCATCAAATCGGCTACGATGTATTTACACCGCTCATTATCGATAATAGTGACAAAGTGATATTTATCGATCGCGGTTGGATCGTTGCACCACATGAGCGGGTAAAATTACCTTACTTCCAGACCCCAGAGGGCAATGTCACTTTTGTCGGCTTATTACGGCTACCCTCGGCGAAACAATTCGTTCTTAGCAAAAAAATAAGTGAAGCTGGCTGGCCTAAAAGAATACAAAAAATTGATCTGCAGCGTATGGCAAAAGCCATTGGCAAAACTACTTATCCATTTTATCTATTACAGCGTA
Source organism: Pseudomonadota bacterium (assembly GCA_038748435.1). Lineage (GTDB taxonomy): Bacteria > Pseudomonadota > Gammaproteobacteria > JBGSLN01 > JBGSLN01 > JBCDIY01. The sequence goes on from JBCDIY010000094.1 coordinate 331, forward strand.
CCAATCTTGAAGATAATTTAGTACGCGAATGGCAACCAACGGTAATGGCACCTGAAAGACATTTAGGTTATGCTATGCAATGGTTTGCTTTAGGCTTGGCCTGGTTTATCATGTGTTTAATCGCTAGTTTGAGGATTTGGAAAAAACAACGTGACCAAGAAAGTTAAATTATCAGACAATAAAATTTTTATATTCGGCTTGCTTGCAGCTCTATTTATTTTACCGTTTTTACTTGCAGTGAATATTTACCGTACTCGACAGTTTATCCCAGAAACCTTAAATTACGGCCATTTATTATCGTCACCAAAATCCCTTCAGCGTTTAGCATTATACGACTATAAAAACAATCGGTTTGATCAAAATACCTTACGCGGTGAATGGCTGTTAGTCTATCTTGATCCGCACCAATGTGCTAAATTATGCCAACATAATTTGTATTTGATGCGCCAAATTCGTTTGGCTTTAGGCAAGAACCAAAATCGCTTACAACGCATTTGGTTAACTTTTCGCCATAATTCTAATTTGGCTTCTTCTGGGTCTATTAGTGCCAAGTATCCAGGTATGTTACATTTGCAAGTCAATCAAGCTGATTGGCAAAAATTAGCTATTTCGAAGGTAAAATCCAACCAAGGTCATTTTTATTTAGTGGATCCTTTAGGCAACATTATGATGGATTACGCAACAAAATTGGCGCCTAAAGGTATATTTAAAGATCTAAAAAGATTATTATATGTTTAACAAGTAGGATAGAAGAACTAAGTAATCATCGATTAACACTGTATGAAAATCATTAGAAAAATTAGTAATTATAAGTCTCAGAGGAACAAATATGTCGTCCGTTAAAACTCTAAGAACCTTAGCATTAACCGCTTTTGTTTTTGCTTTTGTCGTTGTTGCTATCGGAGCTTACACACGCTTGACCGACGCTGGACTCGGCTGCCCAGATTGGCCCACCTGTTATAATCACCTCACGGTACCTGAATCTAAAGCGGCGATTAATCAAGCGGAAAAAGCTTACCCGAATTCTCCTGTGCATGTGATTAAAGCTTGGACAGAAATGACCCATCGGTATGTCGCGTCCATTTTAGGCTTACTTATATTCGTTTTAGCCATCGTTGCTATTCGCAGTCGTTATAAAACTAAGATTTCTCTCTGGCTACCTTTAACGCTGATAATACTGGTAGTGTTTCAAGCCTTATTAGGCAAATGGACGGTAACCATGAAACTACTACCACTCGTAGTCATGGGACATTTGCTCGGTGGTTTCACTTTATTAAGTCTATTGTGGTTGCTCTACATGCGCGCTAGTGAATATATGGGTGCTAAACCACTTAATTTAAGTTATTTAAAACCTTGGGCAACTATTGCATTAATCATCATTGCCATACAAATCGCCTTGGGTGGCTGGACTAGCGCCAACTACGCCGCTCTGGTCTGCCCTAATTTTCCTTATTGTATTTCGCATGAGTTTTTTCCAGCTTTTGCCTTCACACAAGCATTTAATGTATTTGGTCATAATGCAATTACCGATCATTACGCCGTACAAGTGACGATACAAATGACACATCGTATCGGTGCTTTAATCACTGCAACTTATTTAGGCCTATTAGCTATTGCTTTACTATTAAAAAAATATAATCCGGGTTTAAGAAAAATTGGTTTAGTGATGTTAATCTTTTTAAGCTTGCAAGTACTGCTGGGGATTATGAACGTCATTTTATTACTACCATTGAGCATTGCACTATTACATAATTTAGTCGCAGCAATCTTGTTACTCAGCGTTGTGACGTTAAATTATTATATTCGTGCAGCAGATTATTAAACTGGACCGATAAAATCATGGCAAAAACTTTTTCATCGACTGTAACGTTAAATTATTATATTCGTGCAGCAGATTATTAAACTGGACCGATAAAATCATGGCAAAAACTTTTTCATCGACAACTAAATTTACTTTAGTTGCAAACAAACCCTCGCTGTTTGCAAGTTATTTAGAACTTTGCAAACCACGTGTAGTTGCCTTAATGCTACTCACTTCTATGGTCGGCATGTTATTAGCTAGCGAACAAGCTATTTCACTAACCACGATGTTTTTGGCCACGTTAGGTATAGGCTTATGCGCCAGCAGCGGTGCTGCCATCAATCATATTGCGGATCAACATTTAGATGCCATCATGGCACGCACTAAAAAGCGGCCACTCCCTTGCGGCAAATTAACTAACTTACATGCCATCAGTTTCGCATTGGCCTTATTAGCTGCTGGCATGTTTGTCTTATTTACATTTGTTAATGGATTAACTGCTTGGCTGACATTCTTAACTTTTGTCGGTTATGCCGGTATTTACACATTATTTTTAAAACGTGCAACACCACAAAATATCGTCATTGGAGGTCTGGCCGGCGCCATGCCACCTTTGTTAGGTTGGGTAGCGATTACTGGGAATATCAGTGCATTTCCTTTGTTATTAGTGTTAATCATTTTCATTTGGACACCACCGCATTTTTGGGCTTTGGCAATTTTTCGTTATCAAGATTATCGCAATGCCGAAATCCCTATGTTGCCGGTGATCTATGGTATTAAATACACCAAACTGAATATCCTATTTTATTCAATCCTATTATTACTCATTAGTGTATTGCCATATTTATGCAATATGACTGGATTGATTTATCTGCTTGGCTCGCTGGTTTTAAATGGCAGATTTCTCTGGTTGGCGATGCGAACTTTTTTTGCTAGCGATAATAAATTTGCGATACAACTATTTCGTTATTCGATTATCTATCTAATGTTATTATTTATTTTATTACTGATAGATCATTACGTTATGCTTGGAGGATTTTAACATGTCAACGCCAACAGCAAGGAATAAAAATTTGTCCCGTACTTTAATTTTGCTGGTCTTATTTTTAGCGGTGATTATCGGTGCATTTGTTTATTCGATGAGTAATAAACAAACCGTGATTCATAAACCCATGCAACTTAAAAACGCCACTGTTTTTCCACAACCGCGCGCGATCGCCGCATTTAAATTAACCGATGACTTAGGCCAACCTTTTACTAATGTTAATTTAGAAGGCCATTGGACGTGGATGTTTTTTGGTTTTACCAATTGCCCACACATTTGTCCAACAACCATGTATGAATTAAAAAAAGCGTACAATTTGATTGCGGATGAAAAACTCGCTCAACCGCAAATTGTATTTATTTCTATCGATCCTGAACGCGATACAACCTCACGTATCCATCAATACGTTACTGGCTTTAACAAAAACTTTATCGGTGCCACCGGTTCTAAAACTGCGTTGGCAAAATTAACCGATGATTTAAAAATTCTTTATCTGAAAACCAATCAAAGCAAAAATTACGATATCGATCATAGCGGCGCTATTATGCTTTTTAATCCACAAGGTCGTTTAACAGCGATTTTTTCCATGCCACATGATGCTGTCGCCATGGCGCAAGATTATATGACGATATTAAAACAAAAAGCGGCTTAATAATGCGAATTTTTAAAGTAAAATTTATTTTATTTACTTTGGTTATATTACTAGCTTTAGTAGGGTGTCAAGATAAGCCTAAGGTTAAGCTAACCACAATCTCTGGTAAGGAATATTCCCTGAATGCCATGACTGGCAAATGGATCATTATTAATTATTGGGCGACTTGGTGCGCGCCGTGTCGTAAAGAAATTCCGGAATTAAATAAACTTGCTAAAGAGCATAGTGCAAATGTACAAGTCTTTGGTATGAGCTTTGATCCGCTAACTAGAGAGGTACTGCAAGCAGCGATCAAAAAAATGCAAATTCAATTTCCGAATTTAGTCGACAATCCAATGTATGCTTTTGGTATTAACCAACTCACTGGGCTGCCGGCAACGTTGATTATTTCACCGCAAGGCAAATTTTATAAATTGTTATATGGGCCACAGACGCAAAAGAAATTGCTGGCGTTGTTGAAGATTAAATAAGCGCAACGAATATAGCTGATGCACAGCGAAGCAATTGCAATAGTAGGTTATTGTAATGTTTTTCATTGCAACGCAACTCGCACAAAAAAACAAATAAACTCTGTCATTCCCGCGAAGGCGGGAATCCAGGAGATTTTACGAAAAAAAGAGTTATTTCGTAAAATCCATCCGTGGTTCAGAGCTGGATTCCAGACATTTTTGGCTGTCCCTAGCCAAAAATTCTGGAATGACAGCAAGGCATAGCCGGTGTGAAACGAAGTGTAACACCGGAGTTTTATTTTTCAGCTCATTTGCCACCCGGTGTTGCGCGGCGCTGCACACCGGCAACTTCTAGTTTGTTGGGCTTCGCTACGCTCAACCCAACCTACCAGGAATTACCGTAGCATTATTATAGAGAGTACTATGTTCTAAACCTTGCGGCCCCGTTGCGTTCCACAATGATAAGAATGGTGGTGTACTTGTGCTGTTTGTAAAAGTAGTACCAGGGGATTTATGAGACAAAAAATAGTCTATTAAGAAGTAGACGGCGATGCAAGTAAAACAAGCAGCACCTATAATGACTCCTAATGCCGGGTAACATCTATTTGTATTTTCTTTGGTTACTGTTTGTGCTGGTATTAATGGGGTGCTTGGTTGGGGTTGGGGTTGGGGTTGGGGTTGGGTTTTATTATTTTCTATATCTCCTCCTTCAAACTTTTCTTTGTCTTGCATGCCTACCTCCCTCATAATTTAGTTTCAAATTCTTTTATATCACTGCAAAAATGTCATGTCAAATTAATTAGTTACAAGACTAAAAAAAACTTATTAAATAGTATAAACTGTTGCAAAACACTAGAATAGTGCGGTAACCCTAATTAAGGATAAACTATGTTTACAAATAGAATTTGTCGTCAATATCATGTTAGCGGTATTGTCCAAGGCGTTTTTTTTCGCGCCAGCACCTTGCAGCAAGCGATAGAATTTAATCTCACCGGTTGGGTGAAAAATTTACCGGATGGTCGCGTAGAGGCGGTCGCGTGTGGTGAGGCAACAAATTTAGAAAAATTCGAGCAATGGTTACATCAAGGGCCAGAACAAGCGCAAGTGAGTGCGGTAGAAGTTAACGATATGCCAGTACAAGATTTTTCTGGTTTTTTGATTAAGTAATTGCTTATATGCCGGTGTTGCGCTACGCTGCACACCGGCTAAAAATCTGTCCCCCTCTTTTTTCAAAAGAGGGGTTAGGGGAGATTTGTCAATATACGAAGGACATGTTACACCTACGCGCAACACCAGGATCTTACAACAAAGAAGGGAACGTAAAAAAGTCAATTATTGCATCAATCAAAGTTCCACAGGGTGGTGGAAATGAT
>JBCDIY010000095.1:0-5621 GCA_038748435.1 Pseudomonadota bacterium
GTTTTTCGCTGCTTGGACATTATGGTGGTTAACTTGTAAAACATAGAAATCATATTGCGCACTATTAATTTTTTCTAAGTTTTGATAAGAGAAAGAAGCACCATAAATATAAGGATTAGCGTTTTGCCGTTGACTGTAAAAAGCAATGCGCGGCGCATTAATATAAAAACGGTCCTTAGTGCTAGTATGAGCGTTTAGCCATTTGCCAGATTTAATGATATAGCTTTTATCTGCACCGATATGTACAGCAGAACTAATAAGCAAATTCAGCGCTACTAATACAAATAGTGTTTTTAATAAAATATTTTGCCATGTTTTATTTACTAATATATCCCAGCGATTGAGGATATTTTCGATGCCGAAAGGAATGATAGTTAAAATAATTAATCCTAAAAACATCATGTATCTTGGAATAAGAAAAAAAGTTTGCAGCAAAAATGCAGTCAAGATAATAAGATTTAAGACGATAAAAGCATAAATGTGTTTGCGAGTTTTTGCAGCAAAATTAAATTTTATTTTAAGCCAAAAGATCAAGGCAAGCAGAGCGAGCACAGCAGTTAAAGTCGCCAGAAAAGCCATAAAAAAAATAGCAAACATGCCGCCGAATAGAATCAATTTGGCATTCTGACCGATAAAAGTATTGAAATTATGTTTAATAACTTGAATAAATGAATGGAGTTTAATTTGCGTCGAGCTGAATACGCTCGCTACGTTACTGAGCAATTGCATTAAGGTTAATGAGTGAGATGTCGTGTTGCCGAACTTACGTAGATAAACAAAAATAATGGCTGCGATTAATAGAATAATATTGGCTTTACAATAAATGACAATTTTTTCTATCCAACTTAATCGAGAATTAAATAATAGAAGTAAGGGAGCAAACAGAAAAAAAATCACGCCTTCGATACGAAAAAGTGTCGCAATGCTAATATAGATGCCCCATAATAATGCATGTGTGGTTTTATTGTAGCGATCATATTGAATTAATGCAGCTAATGCAAACAATGCAAAAGCATAGTAACCAAAATCACGATAAATGAAAGCTCTTTCATGTGCCAGCGTTGGGAAAAACAAAACAACTAAAGCAGCGATTACGATAGTCTGCTTATTTCCTCCCATAGTTTTGACTAAATTCATAAAGCCGATAACAATCAAAACATAGAAAAAGCTAACTAATAGATGTGCGCTAGTGAGCAAAGATAAGTGTGATAATTTACTGATATAAGCGATCATAATAGAAAAGAAGGGCCAGCTATAAGTATGAGCTGCTGCATTGAATCCATGGTGTAGAAATGTCTTGGCAACACGAAGATATAGTATGCCATCTATGTTAATTGGTTGGTCATAACTCAACCAAAGCCAAGATAGAAACAAACTGAGTAAGCTAGCGAATAAATAAATGTAACTTATGGAAATATTGGCGTATTTTGCTTGTTTTGTCGTTGACATATTCATGCTTGAAATAAAATAACATCCTAAAAAAAATTAACTATATGATAATCACTATTGTACGATATAATGCGAAATATTATATCTTTTGCCTGGACTAATTGCTATGACTATTTGGAGGATGAAACTTGAAAATCGCTTTATGTTTATTTAAATATTACCCTTTCGGCGGTTTAGAGCGAGATTTTCTCAATATCGCTACAGCGTTAGAACGCTGTGGACATGAAATTCATATTTACACCATGAAGTGGCAGGGAGACATTCCAGAGAATTTTAACGTTAATTTGCTAAAGATCAATGGGCATAGTAATCATAAGCGTGCTTTGTCATTTTCTAACCATATTAAGAAAATAAAATTAACTAAACAGTATGATGTGATAATTGGCTTTCAACGTATGGCAGGATTAGATTTTTATTTTGCTGCAGACGTTTGTTTTGCACGATCAGCTCAACAAAAGCATGGCTTTTGGTATCGATTGACGCCAAGATATCGGCATTATTTACAGTTAGAAAAAATGTTGATGCAATCTGCCGCAACTATTTTACATCTTTCGCCTTTTGAAAAACGCGATTATCAATATTATTATAATGTGCCCGATGCTCGGTTTCAGGCATTAACCGCCAACGTAAGACGCAATGATAAAGATAAGCAGCAGATGCAAGCGATAAAAAACCGTGTTAGACAGGTATTAAAAGTTAATCCACAGGAACATATGCTATTAATGGTGGGTTCAGATTACAAACGTAAAGGTGTTGCACGCGCATTACACGCCTTGGCTGCGCAGCAATCACCGCAGATCAAATTGTTCATTGCGGGCAAAGGGAAGGTTAAACCAATGCTGAAGTTGACTCGATCACTAGGATTGAACTCACAAGTTATATTTTTAGGCGCAAGAGATGATGTGGCAGACTTAATGTGCGCAGCGGATGTTTTATTACATCTGGCGCATGAAGAAACGGCAGGAAAGGTCATTCTAGAGGCATTGACGTTTGGTTTGCCTGTGCTAGTCACGGAAAATTGTGGCTATGCATTTCATGTTAAAAATGCTCAAGCAGGCGAATTAATCCGGCAGCCAGCGCAGCAAGCAAATTTAAATCAAACACTAAAACAATTTTTGCAAGCAGATTTATCGTTTTATCGAACCAACGCACTGAAATATGCAGCGAATACGGATATGTATTCAATGCTTGAGCAAATTGTGCAATTGGTGGAAAGTCGAAAACCTGCAGCAGCAACGTGCCGGGTTACTCAAGATAGCGTTGTTGCATAATTCATTGCAAGACCTGTTCTCCTCTTTTTGCAAAAGCGCCGTAGCCGAGATAAGCGTAGCGCAATCTCGGGGAATTTAAAATTAAATTAGCTTGCTCAGTGTTGCGCTGCACACCAGCTTTAACCTACAGATACCCCTATGCAAAAATCGGATTTTGTAGGTTGGGCTTCGTTCCTCAACCCAACCTACAAGGATCATCATTCATAGGTACGAAAATAATTCGTTAGAAGTATGGTTGTCGAGTATACTTGACAACTTAATAATTGTCGACCGTACTCGACAGCAGCGTCGAATATACCAGACACTTAAAAATTGCTATACAAATCAATTAGTTGAGTAATGAGATTTGCTTTATCATTCAACGATCAACTTGCCGCGGTACATATTCATTTCACAGCTAAAATTAAATTCTCCCGCTTGGGTCAGTTTGAGTTTTATCGGTTTGATTTGGCCTACAGGTAACTCAATGCTTTTATCAAAATCTGGAAACATAACTACAGAAGCAAAAGGTGTGGGATCTTCACGCAAAAAATTTAAAGTAATCGTTTCACCTACTTTGGTACGAATGATCGCTGGCGTGTAAATGCCATCTTTGACTTTAATTTCTATTTTATCTGCTTGCATTTTTTCTTCTTTTGGTTTGATTAACCAGAACCATAAGATGATTAAGCCGATCAATAAAACGGCAATAAGATTGAAAATAATTGTCATTTTACTTATCCTTCACTTTTAATAAACGCAATCGATTGGCATTTAACACTACGGTTAACGAAGATAACGCCATGGCACCACCAGCGAAAATGGGATTTAATAAAATCCCTAAAAATGGATATAGAATGCCTGCAGCAATTGGAATCCCCAGCGTGTTGTAACCAAATGCGCCGACTAGATTTTGTTTAACATTACGCATGGTTAAGCGCGATATATTAATGGCATTGGCAATACCGGCTAAGTCGCCACCTAACAAAGTAATGTCTGCACTTTCTATGGCAATGTCTGTGCCAGAGCCAATAGCAAACCCAACATTGGCTTGTGCCAGTGCTGGCGCATCATTAATGCCATCACCTACCATAGCAACAGTGAGTCCTTGTTGTTGTAATTTTTTTACTTCGTTAGCTTTGTCTTGCGGTAATACTTCAGCGATGACATTTGCATCAGCAATGCCGACTTGCGCTGCGACGGCACGGGCGGTTTTTTGATTGTCACCGCTTAACATGATAATTTTTAAATTGAGGTGAGATAATTTTTGTAAGATTGTTTTTGCTTCGGATTTAATCGGATCAGCAATCGCAATGATGCCTAGAAGTTGTGATTCATCAGCTAAAAAAACAATAGTTTTAGCTTGCTGCGATAATTGATTAATAGTTTCAGCCGCAGTGTTGAAAGTAATATTAAATTTTTGCAATAGTTTTTTATTGCCTAATAAAAAAGTTTTGTCGTCTATTTTCGCTTTAATACCATGGCCTGGAATAGCTTTAAATTCTTTGGCCTTAGTCAGATTTTTTGCTTGTGCTTGTAATAAAATTGCGGTAGCTAATGGATGTTCAGAATCTTGTTCTAAACTCGCTGCATAGGTTAATATCTCCTCTGCAGTAATTTTGTCGTTGATAGGAATGATGTCAGTGACGCTAGGTTTGCCTTGAGTGATGGTGCCAGTTTTATCTAAAACAATAGTATTTAGCTTTCCTGCTGTTTGTAGCGCTTGACCATTACGAATTAGCACACCATTTTCCGCTGCTTTGCCTATGCCTACCATGATGGAAATCGGTGTGGCTAACCCTAAAGCACAAGGGCAAGCGATTAGTAAAACCGCAATTGTGGTAATTAACACAAATGCAGCAATCGGTTGTGGGCCAAAGTTAAACCAGATCATCGCGGTAATCACGGCAACGATCATCACTGCTGGAACAAAGATGTTAGCAACTTTATCGACAATGCGGCTGATATTCGGTTTGGTATGTTGTGCTTGCTGCACCATTTTTATAATTTGTGATAAAGTCGCCTCTGCACCGACGCGTGTGGCTTTAAATAAAAAGCTGCCAGTTTGATTGACGGTGCCGCCAGTAACACTATCGCCAGGTGCTTTTTTTACTGCAAGTGGTTCGCCGGTTAGCATGGATTCGTCAATTGTTGTGTTGCCTTCAATTACTTCGCCATCGACTGGAACTTTCTCGCCGGGTCTGACTTTAATAACATCGTTCATTGTGACTTGATCGATTGGTTTACTGGTTTCCACACCATTGTCGATCACGCTGGCAGTTTTGGCTTGTAAACCGATTAATTTTTTTATCGCTTGTGAAGTTTTGCCCCGCGCACGAATTTCTAGCGCTTGGCCTAAATTAATCAATGACATGACCAATAAAGCCGTATCAAAATATGCATGGCGAGCGGATTCAGGGAAAAACCCGGGAAAGATGATCATTAAAAAAGAGTATATCCAAGCGGCGCCGGTACCTAAAGCAACCAAGGTATCCATCGTAGCTTGGTGAATTTTTGTCGCATGCCAGGCACCGACAAAAAAATGTGAGCCACAATAAACCATCGTGCCTAAAGTGATGATCGCAGCACCTAACCAAAAGATTTGATGTACCCCAGGGGCAATTTCTGGAAACCAATTAAGGTAAGAACCAAATAAGAAAATACTGCCCAAAATTGCTGCAATGATGAATTTAGTCAGCATTTCACGATAATATTTGCGCTCTTGTTGCGCTTGAGCCTCTTCGTTATGGCTTTGATTGGCTGAAGTTGTATCACAGCAGCGCATGTTAAATTCCTTTTTGAGCAAAATATCGTTCTAATTATAGCGATAATACAAGCACCTTGGAATTTTTTTATTGCTTAACCGATTAAAAACTATATTTTAGACATAACATCTAGAGTTAGAGTATCTTAATGGGATTA
>JBCDIY010000096.1:0-5568 GCA_038748435.1 Pseudomonadota bacterium
ACTCCTTGATTATTTGCCACTAAAATATCACTATGGGCTTGTTTCACGTTCGAGTGAAAAAATTCCTGTTCAATTAAAACCTGGATAATCTAAGCTACACCTGATTGAGGTAAATAGATGGCAGCTTTTAGATAATTAGCGATTTTTGGATTACTTTCAAAAAAATTTTCCTTGTCAGTAGCTAATTTACAATTTTCTATTTCCTGTAAGATTTTCTTTTTAATTGCTGTAAAACAATCGTTTATAGTCGTCAAGTAGATTGCCAATTGAATATTATCACCTAGATTTAGCATGCCACGCAAAATAAACATCAGTGCTGTAACGTGTTTGGCATCCAACGCAGCGATCTGCTGGAAGAAGTTTATGTCGGATAATCGCTCTATTTTTGCTGGAACTGTAAATTCTACACATGAAAGAATTTGCTTAACAAATTCTTTATTAGAAAGTATTGCTGAACCTTCGCTCGATGAGGCCGAAACAGGTTTTGATTGGCTGAGATAACTAAGTTTTTCCCGATAATAATTTAGATTTTCGTTAAAATTAAATTCTATTTTAATTAATTCTACTGTATCAGGTTTTAAACCACCAACCATATTTTTTTCCTCGTATTTTTTTTGGTTAATTTTTGCATAGTTTAAGTAAAAGGTCAAAATTTTTAATATTGAAACAAGATAGTCAATGATTGAATGTAGCAAAATCTCTGGGTAGTTTTTAATAATTTTCCCGTGTTAAAACACGGGCCACAATTTCTGTCATTGCAGAATTTTTTGCACGGGGTGGTTGGGTAAATCAAAAAATGACCTGTCATTCCGGAATTTTTGCATAGGGACATGCAAAAACATCCGGAATCCAGATCTGCGCCAGGAATGGATTATACGAAATAAACCATTTTTTCGTAGATTCTTCTGGTTCCTCGCATTCGCGGGGATGACAAATCCGATCCGATTTATGCAACAACCCCGTTTAAGCCGAGGACAGGCCTCGTGGGCTGTAGTATCCCCACGAATTTTAATCCATCCATAGAAGTAGCATTTTGTATGGATTTTCAGCAGAAAAGAGCAAGGATTTTAACAAACCGTCTGCTTCAGGGACGAAGCAGCCGAGCTTACAGGGACGTATTCATAGCGTGTTTGGGAAAATCCTTGCTCTTTTCTGCGATATTTCAGCATTAATTTTCTGCTTAAAATTCATGGGAATCACTCAGTTCGTGGGGATGTCAGATACTATTTAGACAATCACTTTCAGCGATAAAAAATGATATAATTAAAGCAAATTAAAGAATAAAATATATATTTTCATAATAAAAAAACAAAAAATACTATGAAATCATCTAAATTCCAGGCATTTACCTTAATAGAACTCATTATCGTTTTAGCAATGATCGCTATTCTCACCACTTATGCTGTATCACAATATAACCGCTATGTAGTTAAAACCCGCCGCTTAGATGCAAAAATCGCGTTATATGATCTGGCGCAAAAGTTGGAGCAGCATTACGGTCAACAGCACACTTATCTTGGGGTAAAATTGGCGGTTAATCCAAGTGGCGAAAATACTTTTAATCAATATTCTCCGCAAGGGTTTTATCAATTGAGTTTGGTAAAATTAACCCTACATGAATTTCGCTTGCAAGCCACCCCTTTAGGCACACAGGCACAAAATGATAAAGTTTGTCAGAGTTTGCAACTGAATCATTTAGGCGAACAAGCAATTACCGGCCCAGGTACAGCGAAAACCTGCTGGTAATTTAAATTTCTATAGATAATAACCATGCTGTTGCGCCATTGGGATAATAATTTTTTCTCTTGCCATAAATTGTGAAACCCATTTTATGATATAAATTCATCGCTGCATGGTTTGTTTGATCAACCTCTAAAAATAATTTTTTAATCTGCTTTTGTTTTAATGCATTGATGCAATATTCTAAGAAATAATAGCCATACCCCTGTTTTTGTTTAGTGGCAATAATCCCAAACGTTAATAATTCTGCCTCAGGTGGCAGGGATTGAAAAATACTATAACCCATGATTTGTTTATCGATTTCTAAGACATAGCCATATTTGTGATTTTGCAAACTGCTGGTAAAGGCTTGTTGAGTCCAAGGATGCATCTGTATTTGCTGTTCTATAGCAAATACGCTTGCTATATCAGCTGCTTGCATTTGGCGAACGTTGGGTAGTAATTGAGGCTTCATATTGACGATTATTATATATCCAATCTACAGGTTTGTCATTCCAGAATATTTAGATACGAATGTCCAAACTGTTTAAAAAAAATTGACTAGGTCGTTTTTTTCTGTTAAATTTATTTGCAAATTTTAAAATAATAATAATAATAATGCCTGCATTTTTCAGAAAAAAATCAGTATCAGTTAGTTCTTCAAGCGATAGCAATGAACATGTTCATTTAGAAGATGCAACTTTTTTTACAAGATTTTTATTTCGTTGTTTTGACGATATCGGTGCATTAATCGATGACATGCCAGAAGCCAAAGGCAATGATTTTGATTTTAGAAACCAGTTGAAATTAATTTCCGCTGAAATTACAGATAGCAGAGATAATTCAAAGCAAAGTGTAGATTTCTATGGCTTAGGAGTAACTTTAAAGGAAATACTTGGCTCTTCTTTAAATGAAACAAACATTGAAAAGTCATTAACCATCACAAGCGAGAAATTAACACTTCGTTTTACTAATACTGACTCTGGGAATTTAATCATAAGCTTACCATATAGTGAAATATATCCTCCTTGTATGATTTATAATTATTTCGTTAATTCTTCTTTTAATAATACACCCCACCCACAATACTGAGCAATCGGCGCAAATTTTTTTTCGAAGATTTTCTTTTTACATATTTGACCACACAGCAGAAAGGGGAGGTTATTTTTCCAAACCGTCTGCTTCAGGGATGAAGCAGCCGAGCTTATAGGGACATATTCACAGCGTGTTTGCGAAAAATAACCTCCCCTTTCTGTAAGCTGTGATTACAATATATAAAATAATAAATAAAAATTTGCGCCGATTGCTCAGATTTACCCTACTCCGCCCGCAAAGTCTCGATCGGATCCAAACGTGCCGCTTGATAGGCTGGATAAAAGCCAAAAAAGATACCGACTAACACCGAAACTGTGAAGCCAATAACGGGTGGCAATAAAAATAAGCTAAATTGCCAACCGGCATAAAGAGCAATGAACCAAGCGATCAGGATGCCTAAAATTACCCCAGCTAAGCCACCCAGTAAGGCGAGAATAATTGCTTCGATTAAAAACATCATTTGAATCGTACTTTGTTTCGCACCGATGGCGCGGCGTATACCGATTTCACGTTTACGCTCGACGACGGAAACTAACATGATATTCATCACGCCAATACCCCCGACTAATAAGGAAATACTGCCAATCAACCCTAATAGTATCGTTAAAATACGCCGTTGATTTTCCATACTTTTAATAATTTCTTCAGCACTACGGAAATAATATTGCTTACCGGGAATCACTTGAGTTAAATATTTCGTGATGGCGGCCTTAATCGGCTTAATCGCATGGCTGTACTGTGGTTTGATCCGCATAACAATGGAATTAATAAACGCATAGTTAGAAAGTATTTTTGCCGTTTGAATGGGGATGATAATACTTTGATTGATATCTTCATTGATAAAAGAATTTTGTGGCCATTTTTTTGCAATACCAACGATAGTAAGGAAATGATTACCCATTTGTATTTGTTGGCCAATTAAACTGGTAGGATGATTTTGCCCAAGTTGCTGTGCTAATTGATAGCCGATAACGCAGTAAAATGCATGACGATCTAAAAATGAAATAAACCGACCTTTGAGTAAATGGATACGAATGACGGTTTGTAAACTTTGGGTTGCACCGATAATTGTTCCATCGAGCTTTTTGCCGCGATAGTACAGCGATTGATACAGACTGACATAAGGTGCGACTGTTTGAATTTGTTTAACACGATGACTAATTACCAGACTTTGCGCAAGGGTTAAGTGCGTTTGTTTGGTCGGCTGCTTTTGTGAAGATTGGTAAATTCCTACCGACAACAAATTTGTACCTAAATTTTTAAACTGTGCGAGCGCTGCTTGCGTGGCCAATTGGCCACTTGAAACCATGGCGACAACTGAAGCTGTACCAACCAAAATACCCAGCATGGCTAATAACGTACGTAACTTAGAAGTCATGAGATTAGCAAACGCTACTTTAAAATGTTGTTGCCAATTCATACGACGATTCTGCCATCTTGAATTTCTACCACTCGCTGGCAGCGTTTAGCCACTGCTTTATCGTGGGTCACGATAATCACAGTGACATTTTCTTGCTGATTGAGTTGCAAAAATAATTGCATCACTTCTTCGCCAGTTTTAGAATCCAACGCCCCCGTCGGTTCATCCGCTAAAATAACTGACGGTTCACCAATCAATGCTCTAGCAATGGCGACTCTTTGTTGCTGTCCACCAGATAATTGATTGGGTTTGTTATTAACTAAGCGCGTGATATTTAATTTCTGCATTAAACTGGTCGCTTTTTCTATGGCAACACGTTGTTTGGTACCGCGATAGATAAGTGGCAAACAAATATTTTCAATTGCAGATAACCGTGGCAGTAAAAAAAAACTTTGAAATACAAAACCAATTTCGCGATTACGAATTGCTGAACGTTCATCGTCACTGATATTTTCTACCTGATTAGCATTTAATAAATATTGTCCCGAACTAGGCGCATCCAATAAACCGATGATATTCATTAAAGTCGACTTGCCTGCACCTGAACTGCCGATAATAGACAGCATTTCTCCACGTTGGATTTCTAAATCAAGTGATTGCAATGCATGAAAAACGCCTTCGCCATGACCATAAGTTTTATTAATTTGCTGTAACTTAATGACGGCTGGCAATTTTATCTCCCGACTTTAAGCCTTTTAACACGACAACTGTATTTAATTCAGTTCTGCCGGTTTCAATACGAATAGCTTTTAACTTACCAGTTTTTGGATTAAGAATTTTTACATAGCTTTGATCATTCTTAGCGAATACAGCGGTAATCGGTACTTTTATCGCTTGCTTTTGTTTAATATAAATGCTGACTTTGGCATTCATGCCATCACGTATTTGCTGTTGTTGTTGCTGGGTCATTTTAGCGACTTGTATTAACACTGGGAAGGTCGGTAAATTTGAGTCATTATTGCTGGCAGCTTGTTCAGTCACCGAACTAACAACGCCTTGCAATTTAATTTTCGGAAAAGCGCTGCTGCTAATTATCGCTTGTTGCCCAGGTTTAATAGAATTAATACTGACTTGATCGACATTGACTTGAATTTCTATGCCTGACATATCACCAATACTAACCAATGATTGGTTCTTTTTAATGCTGGTGCCTAATGCTAATTTATCTAAAGAGCTTGAAGCACCTGAATCACTATTAGATTGTTGTTTTGCTGGTTTTAATGCAATACCAGTGGTTGCTGCATAAATTTTAATTTTATTTATTGGATTCTCTAAGACTTTTTCGATGGCGTGAGCATTTTTTAACTCTAAGCGCATAAAATTTTCCGCATTGA
>JBCDIY010000097.1:0-5551 GCA_038748435.1 Pseudomonadota bacterium
CAGCGAAAAACTTATTTAATGAAAAAAAATTAGTTATTATAAAGCAATTTAGTAATAATCGTGATGATAAAATATTTATACTACGTCCACTGGCTTAGCACTTTTATATTGTTTGTTAATTTTTAACTTCGATAATATCTTCCCAACGTGTCGTGTAACAGCGACTACGGTTTTCACTGCGCATCATCCAAGGTGATGTGTGTTGCATACGTTGACAAGCAAGAAATAAAATATCCTTAGCATAACGTTGATTTATTTTATCTAACACTTTTAATGTGCGTTGTTTCGCGTCAAGTCTATCTTTAACACAACCATTTTCAAAATTAAATAAATCAGTTTGTAGTGGAATATCTTGAGAAATCAAATCACACAGTAAAACACCGGTTTTTTGGTAAGACAAGCCCGGCTTGAATATTTTCTTTAGCCCAGCTTTAGCAAAACGGATGATCGTGCGCGTATCATTGGTATATTGTGGCAACCTTATCTGTGCACAAGGCGCATAATACGTTTGCTTAAATCGATTGGTTGTTAAAAATACTTGTAACTGTTGGGTTAACGATCCTTGCGCACGTAATTTTTCACTTGCACGTGCACAGTAATTACTTAATGCTTCTGCAATAGTAGCGTAGTCACTTTGTGTTTTACCAAATGATTTAGATGACATAATATTTTTTTTGGGAGTGAATTTATTTTCCAAATGCAAACAAACATAACCACGTAATTCGCGTAGCGTATTTGCTAGTACCATACTAAATTGTCGGCGTATTACTTCAGGACTTAAACGACTTAAATCAAAGGCATTGAGGATGCCACGATAAGTTAATGCCTTTGCCCAACGCCTGCCAATACCCCAAATTTCTTCTATTGGTGTCGTCATTAACGCTTGTTCATAGGTCATAGTTTGATTCAATATACAAACGGCTTGTTGTAAGCGTTTTTTTGCTTGAAAAACTGCAACTTTAGCCAATGTTTTTGTTTCGCCGACACCAATCGCGATGGGAATACCAACATATTGTTTAATTGTTTTTACTAAATGCATTAAATATTTTTTTAAATTAATATGATTCGTCCCTAGAAGTTCAATAAATGCTTCATCGATAGAATATAATTCAACATTCGGTTCAAAGCCTTGAATAATATGCATCACGCGATTTGACATATCACCATACAGCGTATAATTCGACGATTTTACGACGATATTTTGCCGTTGGCAAAACGCTTGAATTTTAAAATAAGGCGCCCCCATCTCTATACCTAGTGCTTTTGCTTCATTGGAACGAGCGATAACACAACCATCGTTATTTGATAACACGACAACCGGTTTGTGCTTTAACTGAGGGTCAAATATACGCTCGCAAGATACATAAAAGTTATTACAGTCGATAATGGCAAATAATCGTGTCATCGCAGTTTTCGCACCACGCCTGATACCACACCAAAGATAAAATCATCTGTATTGGATTTTAGTTCGATTTTCGGAAAGTCTGGATTAGCTGGTTCTAGCCAACTTTTTTCATCGATACGCAGTTTTTTCAATGTATATTCACCAGCAATACAAGCAATAACAATATCACCATTTTTTGCTGTCAATGCGCGATTCACCACCAAAATATCATTTTCAACAATTCCTGCATCGACCATAGAAATACCGCGCACGCGGACAAATAGCGTCGCTGCTGGTTGGTCGATGAGATAATCATCCAAACTTAAGTTGGTTTCAATATAATCATCGGCAGGTGATGGAAAACCTGCCTGTACTGAACAAATAGGCATGGGAATTAACATGGTAAAAAATTTCTCACTGATAGATACTTTTTCAATAATAGAGAACAAAACGAGAATTTTCAAGTGGTCTACTTAGGCTGAAAGCAAAATGTCAGTTTGCACATACTGAGTATTTTTGAATATGGTGGGTTATCAACAAATTCAATTGTCAAAGAATCCTTGACAACTGCTGCACACAAATGAGTATTAAATCAAGAGAAATCATGAAGTGGCTTTGCCTATATTAATAACAATTAGACGCTGACTCATGGACGATTAGACGGATATTCTTGAACGATTAAACGATATTGCTTGGACGATTAGACGATAGTATACTGTTGAAATTATAGCTAAAAGGAAATAAATGTGTATCAACGAAATATTAAAAAAAAAGTAACAACAGCATTAAAAGACACACCTGTCGTTATGTTAGCTGGGCCACGACAATGCGGTAAAACAACTTTAGTCAAGCAGATTATGAGGCAAAATTGGGTTTATGTCACACTCGATGATATTAATCAGTTAGAGTTTGCAAAATCTGACCCGCTTGGATTTATTCGTTATTTTAATGATCGTCGAATCATTATCGATGAAGTACAGCGCGTGCCCGAACTTTTTCTTCCAATCAAACAGTCAATTGATGAAAATAGATTACCAGGGCGATTTTTATTAACTGGATCTGCTAATGCGATGGCCCTACCTCGTGTAGCAGATTCATTAGCTGGACGGTTAGAAATAGTTTCTTTATTACCTCTAGCTGATTGTGAAATAGAGAACAAGCCTTCATATTTCTTAGCAAAAATTCTTTCCGGACAAATACCAAAAACAAAGCAAACTCGAATTCGAGAACAGTTAATCAGTAAAGTGCTTTCTGGTGGTTTTCCGGAAGCTTTATTAAGAAAAGAAACTAGCCGCCGTGTCAGTTGGTTTAATCAGTATATTCTCAGCATTGTCCAAAAAGATATAAAAGATTTAGGGCAAATAGAAAACCTAGATATCATACCAAAGCTTATACAAATGATTTGCAATCAAGTTGGTAGTCTGGTTAATTATACCAAAGTAGGCAATGCACTAGGACTTTCACGGCAAACAGTTGCTCGATATTTACAACTCTTAGAGCAATTATTTATTTTTCAAGAATTGCCTGCATGGAATCGCAATGACAATAAACGTTTGACTAAGACACCGAAAGTACACCTTGTTGATAGTGGATTACTCTGTGCACTTAGGCGAATAAATAAAGAAAAAATCAATCGTGACCCAGTATTGTTTGGCAGCCTTCTTGAAGCATATACATTATGTGAACTACATCGTTTGGCTTCCTGGTATGATGAACCCATTTACTTTTATCATTATCGAGACAAAGATCAAGTTGAAGTTGATATTGTACTTGAAACAATGTCAGGTGATGTTATTGGTATAGAAGTGAAATCGTCTGCCACCTTAAAAAAACAAGATTTTCAAGGGTTACAACGGCTGAAAAAAATAGCAGGTAAAAAATTTCTACTAGGTATTCTATTGTATGATGGAGACTATACAAATAGGATTGAAGAAAATATTTTTTCAGCACCTATAGGGATTTTATGGGAATGATTTTTGACAAATATTGATATGACAGGTTTTTAATTATGTGTGAGAAAAATTTGGTGGGCCCACTAGGACTCGAACCTAGGACCAACGGATTATGAGTCCGCTGCTCTAACCAACTGAGCTATGGGCCCCTCGTAGGGCATTGAAAGCAAATAGTATATCGATTTCAACTGCATCTGTCACTAGGAACTGCTGCAATTTTATTAGTGCGAAAAAAATTCATGAATTCGTTCTGACTTTTCGCCCTAGTGAAGTGAATTGTACACCGCCCTTGCTACTATTAAATAATAGTTAAGTGGATGTGGTACCTGATTCACCTTCGATAAAGCTGCGTAATTGATCCGAACGCGAAGGATGGCGTAATTTCCGCAGTGCTTTGGCTTCAATTTGTCGAATCCGCTCACGTGTAACGTCAAACTGTTTACCGACTTCTTCTAAAGTATGATCAGTATTCATATCGATACCAAAACGCATACGCAATACTTTAGCTTCGCGTGGTGTGAGTGAATCAAGGATACGATGCATAGATTCACGTAAACCTGCCACAGTTGCTGAATCAATTGGCGAAACCATATTACTATCTTCGATGAAATCACCTAAGTGCGAATCTTCATCATCGCCTATAGGTGTTTCCATGGAAATTGGCTCTTTAGCAATTTTTAACACTTTACGTATTTTGTCTTCTGGCATTTCCATATATTTTGCTAGAATTTCCGGCGTGGGTTCTGTGCCGGTTTCTTGTAATAATTGTCTGGAAATACGATTTAATTTATTAATCGTCTCGATCATATGGACCGGAATACGGATAGTACGCGCTTGATCGGCAATAGAACGCGTAATCGCTTGACGAATCCACCATGTAGCATATGTGGAGAACTTATAGCCGCGTTTATATTCAAACTTATCCACTGCCTTCATCAAGCCGATATTGCCTTCTTGAATCAAATCCAAAAATTGCAAACCGCGGTTGGTATATTTTTTGGCGATAGAGATTACCAAACGCAAGTTAGCTTCGACCATTTCTTTTTTTGCACGTCTAGAATTTGCTTCACCGACCGACATTTGTCGATTAATTTCTTTGATGTGAATGATTTTTAAATTTGCTTGCTTTTCTACTTCTTGCAATGCTTTTTGCTCAAGGTAAATTTCATCTGCATGTACTTTAATTTTATCAGCATAATCATTTTTACCTTTAACTAGCTTAGATACTAACTTAGTATCCGTCTCATGATTAAGAAATTCACTAAGAAATTTTTTACGTGGCATTTTCGCTTTATTAACGCATAAATTCAAAATCGCTCGTTCATGCGTACGTACCATCGATAGCATTGCACGTAGTTTGTTCTTAAGCGCACTAAATTGTTTACGCGATAATTTAAATTTGACAAATAAATCCGTCAACGCTTTTCTATGCTTCAAGGTAGTTTTATGCTGCATGCCATATTTTTTCTCACTTTGCATGAGCTTTTGATGCAGTTTTTCTAATTCGTTAAAACGTGCTGCAGCTAAAATTGGATCTGGCCCGGACTCATTTTCATAAGTATTCGCAGCACCATTAGCATCACCATTTTCTACCGTTTCATTGGCTTGTAAGTTATCTTCACCAGCTTGGAGAAATTGTTCAGCTACATCGGTATCGGTAAAGCCGGTAATGATATCGCTTAAACGCACTTCACCTGAATCGATGTTCTTATATTTAGCAAGTAAATCTTTAATGTTTTCAGAATAGCTGGCAAATGCTGTGAGCATTTGTTGTAAACCGGCTTCAATGCGTTTGGCAATTTCTATCTCGCCTTCACGGGTCAGCAGCTCAACTGCCCCCATTTCACGCATATAATGGCGTACTGGATCGGTTGTTCTACCGGTTTCAATCTGCCCAGTCGCTGCAAAAACCGCCATTGCTTCTTCAGCAATTTCATCATCTTCACTCGCTGATGTCGCTGCTGCCTCTGCCAGCAATAGCGCTTCTTCTTCATCAGGTGCGGTTTCTAAGATTTGGATGCCCAGCTCATTAAACATGCCGATGATTTCTTCGACTTGCTCCGGGTCAATAATATGTGGGGGTAAATTATCGGTAATCTCCTTGTGGGTCAGATAACCTGCTGTTTTACCACGACTTATTAATAATTTAATTTGCGATTCTTGCTCCATAGCTTACCTAAAATTGAGAAGTTGAAAATACACATCAGAACAAAGC
>JBCDIY010000098.1:0-5543 GCA_038748435.1 Pseudomonadota bacterium
ATAATTCTTTAGATAATTTTTGTGCGGCTTCTAATTGATTGCTGTCCAGGGTATTTCTGAGTTTTTCACGTTGTTTGCCGGCATATTTATTGCCACTTGCAGCAGCAACGTTATACCAAGCGTAAGCTTTGACAGGATCTTTTTCTGTGCCAATGCCTGTTTCATAAAAAAAGCCTAGAATGAATTGGCCTTTAGGGTAGCCTTGTTCTGCTGAACGTTTAATCCACATAAATGCATTATCTTTGTTGGGTGAAAACCCTTCACCTTTCCAATACATATGGCCAATATTATATTGAGCGGTTACACTACCATTTTTTGCCGCAAGCAGATACCATTTCGCCGCTTCTTGTAAATCTTTTTTCACGCCAAGGCCACGGTCATAGGCATAGCCAATTTTTAGTTGTGCCGGAGAATAGCCTAATTTTGCCGATTTTAAATAATACTGGCTTGAAGTTGATGGATTTTTTTCCACACCTTCGCCCAACGAGTACATTAAACCAAGGTTGTAGAGTGCAATTCGATTATTCTGATCTGCTGCTAATTGATACCACTTGGCAGCTTGGTTAAAATCTTTGTTAACACCTTTGCCATAGTCATAAAGAAAACCTAGCGTTAATTGTGCCTTATCGTAACCTTGTTCAGCAGATTTTTGATAATATTCCACGGCTTTATTCATATTTTTATCAACACCTAGGCCATTTTCATACATCCAACCTAAATCAAATTGTGCTAAAGCTTGGCCTTTTTGTGCAGATTTATCTAACCATTGATAAGCTTCCTGATAATTTTTTGGTACACCAATACCATATAAATACATATGGCCTAGATAATATTGCGCCATAGCATCACCGGTTTTTGCAGGTTTGGAAAAATTTTCAATGGCTTGGCTATATTGGCCGGCTTTAAAATCATTTAAGCCTTGGTTGGTATTAGCATAGACTAAAGGTGTTAGACACAATCCGAGTGAAATGGCGAGTAGTTTTTTCACGCAAATTCTCCTTATGCGTCGCTATGGACTTATTATAGCAAAACCATTGGATTTATAATTTTATTAAAATCATTGAATTAGGCGGGTCTCATTAGTGTGCGACTCATGCTATTATAAAGGATGGATTATTACTGATTTATTCTATTACAGTTGTACCTAACTGTAAGTTTTCGTAGGAAAGATGATGACAAATGCAAATTCAAATTCAGAAGTTTATATCGTCGATGGGTTAAGAACACCGTTTCTTAAAGCCCGAGGTATCGGCGTATTTAGTGCTGCTGATCTCGCTGTAGCGGCATGTAAGCCTTTACTATTAAGGCAAAATTTTACTGCAGATGCGATTGATGAAATTGTCACCGGTTGTACCATGGCTAGTCCAAATGAAGCCAACATCAGTCGTATTATTGCTTTACGTTTAGGTTGTGGCAATCAGGTGCCGGCTTATACGGTACAAAGAAATTGTGGCAGTGGTTTGCAAGCGATTGATAATGCTGTCGAAGACATTCGCAGCGGCAGAAATCATTTAGTTCTCGCGGGTGGAACTGAAGCTATGAGCCATGCACCTTTATTATACCGCAAAGATATGGTGCAATGGTTTGCCAGTATCGCCATGGCAAAAGGTTGGTTAAATAAACTTTGGCAGCAAGTGAAATTATCACCCAAATTGTTGATGCCAGTGATTGCACTTAAAGAAGGTTTGACCGATCCGATTGTCGGATTAGACATGGGGCAAACGGCAGAAAAATTGGCCTATCGTTTTCATATTAGTCGGCAAATGATGGATGCGTTTGCTTTACGCTCGCACGAACGCTTGATCAAAGCGCAAGAAAAAAATCACCTGCCTGAAGTCACGACTATTTTTGATACCAAAGGCAAATATTATACCCAAGACGATGGGGTTAGACGCGATACTACATTAGCTAAGCTCGCGACATTAAAACCGACATTTGACAAAAAATTTGGTGCGGTCACTGCAGGTAATAGTTCGCAAGTCACCGATGGTGCGGCGTTTTTAATTTTAGCCAGTGCCAGTGCAGTCAAAAAATACCATCTGCCGGTAAAAGCCAAAATCGTTGCCAGTGAATGGGCAGCTTTAGATCCATCAGTAATGGGTTTAGGTCCAGTATTGGCTTCGACAAAATTATTACAACGATTAAATTTAAACCGTGAAGATATCGATTATTGGGAAATTAATGAAGCGTTTGCCGCACAAGTTTTAGCTTGTTTGCAAGCCTGGCAAAGTGAATCATTCTGTCAAGAATACCTTGGACTCAATCGAGCATTTGGCGCAATTGATGAAGACCGCTTGAATATTCATGGTGGTGCGATTTGTATGGGGCATCCAATTGGAGCCAGTGGTGCGCGTTTAGTATTAGGATTAATAAGCATATTGGAACAGCAACAAGCCAAACGGGGTATTGCATCGTTATGCATCGGTGGTGGCCAAGGTGGGGCCATGTTGCTTGAAAGAGTCACATCAGAACAAATAGGACAATAGCTATGAAACAAGACCGGCTTTACAAAAATTGGCATGTTGAAAAAGAGTCAGATGGTAGTGTTTGGTTGTATTTAGATAAAGCCAATAGCTCTACCAATACATTAGATGAAAATATATTAAATGAATTAGATAAACTATTAGATGTTTGTGAAAAAGAGCAACCTAAGGCCATTGTAATTGCCTCGGCAAAAAAATCTGGATTCATTTTTGGTGCGGATATAAAAAGTTTTACTAGCTTTAAAGCCAAAGAAGATGTAAAAAAATCGGTATCGCGTGGCCATAGTATATGTAGTCGTTTAGAGCGATTGTCCATCCCTACAATTGCCTGTGTGAGTGGGATATGTTTAGGCGGTGGGTTAGAATTGATTTTATCGTGTCGTTATCGTATTGCATTAGATGATGATAAAACGCGTTTTGGATTGCCAGAAGTTTTAATTGGCATTCATCCTGGTTGGGGTGGTAGCGTGCGTTTGCCAAGATTAATCGGTGCTATCGAAGCGATGAAATTGATTTTAACCGGAAAAACTGTTGTTGCAAAAAAAGCAAAAAAACTCGGCTTTATTGATGAAGCTGTACCGCAAAGACAGTTAAAAAACGCAGTTAATTATTATATTAAAAATCAACCTAAAGCCCATGAACCGAGTTTTTCGCAATCGATTACTAACAAAAAGTTTATTAGGCCGTTGCTTGCTAAACAGTTTTATAAGCAGACTCGTGCGAAGATTAAGCCCGAGCACTATCCAGCACCTTTTGCAGTCATAGAAAATTGGAAAAAATATGGTGTTGAAGCTGGTGCATTACAAATAGAAGCCAATTCTATGGTTAAAGTTGCTGTAGAAGGCCCAGCAGAAAATTTAATTCGATTGTTCTTATTGCAAGATAGGCTTAAAAGTGCAGCCAAAGAAGTTGAGTTTTCACCTAAGCATATTCATGTGATCGGTGCCGGTGTCATGGGAGGAGATATTGCGGCGTGGTGTGCTTTGAAGGGTTATAAAGTTACCCTACAGGATCTTTTACCTGAAGTCATCGCCAAAGCCATGCAGCGTGCCTATAAACTTTTTAAAAAGAAACTTAAACGCCCGCGCGCTATTGAAAAAGCATTAGATAATTTAATCCCTGATTTAACTGGGCAAGGTATTAAAAATGCCGATGTGATCATTGAAGCGGTGGTAGAGAAATTGTCTGTAAAGCAAGACTTATTTAAGCAAATCGAACAACAAGCAAAAACCACTGCCTTATTAGCGACAAATACTTCAAGCATTCCGTTAGATGAAATTAATAGCGTACTCAAACAACCAGATAGATTAGTCGGTATTCATTATTTTAATCCGGTTGCAAAAATGCAATTGGTCGAAGTCATTCGCGGCAAAATCAGTAATGATAAAGTAGTGAATCAGGCATTAAAATTTGTGAAAGACATCGGCAAACTGCCATTGCCGGTAATTAGTAGCCCAGGATTTTTGGTAAATCGTGCATTAACCCCTTATCTTTTGGAAAGTGTAGAGCTATTAAAAGAGAATGTGCCAGCAGCGGTGATTGACAAAACTATCGTTGATTTTGGTATTCCCATTGGGCCGATTGAATTAGCTGATACCGTGGGTTTAGATATCTGCTTATCAGTAGCAGAAAATTTAACCCAACATTACCCTATTAAAATTCCAGAAAAATTACGTGATTTGGTCAATCGAGGTGAGCTAGGTAAGAAAACTGGCAAGGGCATGTATCGTTACGATAAAAAAGGTCGGGCTGAGAAAGCAGCAGTAAAAAATTATCAAGCACCAGCAGATTTACTAGATCGTTTATTGTTACGCATGCTGAATGAATGTGTCGCTTGCTGGCGTGAAAAAGTTGTTACCGATGCTGATTTACTTGATATAGGTATGGTATTCGGTACCGGTTTTGCACCGTTTACCGGTGGTCCGATGAATTATATTAATCATTATGGTGCTAAAGATTTATATGAAAAATTACTCGCTTTAGAAAAAATCTATGGCGACAGATTTGAACCAGACAACGGTTGGGAGATATTAATAAAAAATGACAAAAGACATAACACCACCACAAAAACCACCTACGCTCAGAGTCACGACGCGCCCCAATGATGCCAATCCCAATGGCGACATTTTTGGTGGTTGGTTGATGTCAGAAATTGACATCGCCGGTGCGACTGAAGCAACGTCGGTGGCCAAAGATCGTGTTGCTACTGTTGCTGTGACACATTTACAATTTATCAATCCATTATTCGTCGATGATTTGGTAAGTTTTTTCACCGCAGTAGATAAAATCGGTAAAACCTCAATTACTGTCAATATCCAAGTGTTTGCCCAACGCCATAGACGTTCTGATCAAGCGTATATTCCCATTGCTGAAGCAACCTACGTCTACGTTGCTATCGAAAAACCCGGGGTGAAAAAGGCGTTACAGTTATAACTCTTGCGCTAATCCTGTATTGTTGATAAGATGCACAACAAATCTTTTCTATGCTACCTTGTATCTATAGAATTAAAATTATTTAGTCGATTAAGTTGTATTCATACGATTAATTAGTTTCTATTGAAAAACAATTAGCATCTTAAAGGTTTATGTATTTGTTGTTTTCTCTAAATTCATGCTATTTTTTTATGTGAGAATGTACCATGCCAATAACTAAAATTAAAACTGGTAATGAAAAATTAGATTTAGAATTATCAAAAATTATTACTGATGAGAATTTAATCCAAAGTTTTTTTTCTGATCTGGAAGAATTTGAAGCTAAAGAAGACGGTTATATAACTATTGATCTTGACAAGGAGGTTCCTGCTGAAAAAGATAATAATTTTGGAATTTCCTTAGATTGGTATTTAGCAATGACTGAAGAAGGATTAGCTGTATTAAATAAAATTATTTTTCTATTAGATGATAATTACCAACAGTTTATGATTAATCTAAACAACGCACCACTCAATGAAAGACACAAATCTTTTGGTATTCCACTTGTTGTATTGTTAGCTGAAAATCCTAAAGGATTTGAAGTTTTAAAGAATGAAACAATATGTTTAAATAATATCAACCTTGATC
>JBCDIY010000099.1:0-5538 GCA_038748435.1 Pseudomonadota bacterium
GCCAAGGATGGATTGTACGAAAAAACTCACTATTTCATAGATTCTCCTGGATCCCCGCCTTCGCGGGGATGACAGAACCTATTTACGCAACAACGCCTTTAAAAAAGGGAGGATAGGAGGGATTTTCTGTTGTATAGATATGCCTTCAGAACATCACATTGACAAATCTTCCCTAACCTCTCTTTTGAAAAAAGAGGGGGATAGCTTTGGAATGATTTATGCAAAAACGCCTTTGAAAAAAAGAGGGATGGGCTTGCAATGA
Organism: Pseudomonadota bacterium; assembly: GCA_038748435.1. Lineage (GTDB taxonomy): Bacteria > Pseudomonadota > Gammaproteobacteria > JBGSLN01 > JBGSLN01 > JBCDIY01. The sequence goes on from JBCDIY010000099.1 coordinate 263, forward strand.
ATTACACAAAACGCCGAATGCGCAAGCATCAGGTAAAAGCCTTCCTAAGCAGTACAACAAAAACTAATTTTTCTAGCATTCGCTATGACACCTGCTTTAGCAACGCTGAGAATGACTTTGCTTAAATGGAATTCTTGTTTTAAGGTTTGGGATAATTGATAAGCTAAATGCTCGACTAAATTGAAATGTCGTTGTTGACAAAAAGACGTTGTAAATTCAGCAAGTTTTGTGTAATCGATAGTGTGGTCTAATTCATCAGAGTGATAGGCTTGACTGAAATCAAAATGAATTTCTATATCAAAAACTAGCTTTTGTTTTAGCTTTTTTTCCCAGTCATGTACACCAATGGATGTTTCTATGGTTAATTCGTGAATTGTTAGTTTGTCCATAGGCTCTTCTTTGTAATAATAAACATGTAGGTTGGCTTGAGCGCAGCGAAGCCCAACAAACCTAATGTAACCAGCTCTTGTAACCAGTGTTTTAACACTGGGGAATTTATTAAAAACCCTCTTTGCTACCCAGTAGTTTTGCTACTCTCAACCATGTAGTCAAGTAGTGGATATTTCGCTTTATTTGCACCTGTTAAGGGTAATCAAAATATCCGGTAAAAACTTCTGTAATTAATAGCGGATATTGCTCAACTTCAAACCATGATAACCGTGCGTGTAAAGTTTCTGTCGGTCTTTTCGTAGCAAAATTAACATAAGCATACAAAGAATCGGCTGGATCGATCAAGCGGTAAAAAAATTTTGAACGTGGTAAGTTTAATTTATCAATTAATATTTTGCCTATAGGTTTGGTGCCTAAAGTTTTAAATTTGTGGGCAATTGGCTTGGGAATCACAGTTCTAGCATAAATCATAGGCTTATTTTGGCAACAAAGATAAATTTGGCGAATTAAAAAATCTTGCTCAGGTTTTTTAACATATAGTTGAGGAAATATTTTTTTTAATACAGCCATTTCACTAGTAAGTATTTTATTCCATTTTTGGGATAACAACTTGAGTTGAAATTCTGGGTAATAATTTTGTAGTTTCTCCGTCAATGAGTCACTATCTTGTAACCAAGCTTGAATTTTTGGATTAATAGAAGCGAAGGCGTGAATATCTGCCTGCCAAATTAATGATGATTTCATGGGGCTATTGTAAAACGTTGCTAAATTTTAGGCAAATAAAAAGCCGGAATGCCGGCTTTTTATTAAATTATGACAATTAATTTCTAGGTTGTAAAATGATAAATCATGTCCAAATAGAATTGATCGGTAGTCAGATGTTTAATTTCTGCACGCGATCTTGCGACTATAGACTGTTCAATCACTCTAGTCGCTAGGGGTGAATTAAAGCTTCTGTAACGGCGCCATTCCCAACCGGCACGCATACTAACGTTATTAGCTAGCATAACTTGTAAACCGGCACCAGCGGCAATACCATTACGTGATTTTTCGACACCGTTTGGTATGTAAACAAAACCCGTCTGATCAAAAGAACCTTTACCGCTATTAGTAAGCTGAAAACGACTACGTACCCAACCGACGGTACCATAAAACATGGTGCTGTCAGTAAGTTTAAAGCCAGGGACTAAACGCACACCATAGCTATATCTTTCACGTAGCTGCCAAGCTTCTGAACCTACACCGCCATTTCCGACAATAGTAGTTTTACCTTGATTAGAGGTAAGTTCGCCAAAGCCTTCAACCGCTAAGTAATAACGGTTCATAAAGGTAACACCGTACCCACCGACTAAGCGGCCAGCGATGCCATCGATACCTAAGTCACCGTTAATTGCATGTAATCGCGGAATAGTAGAATCGTTGGTACTAACAGAATCTACTACGTTGGCTCTGCCAGTATCACGAGCAATACCAACACCTAGATAGAAGTTACCATTATAGTGAGGTGCAGCAGGTAAATAAGTGCCGCCGTTAGCAAAGGCCATCGTCGAGCTAGCTAAAAGCGCGCAAGCGATAAATATTTTTTTAAGCATTATTGTTGTCCCCTTTTTCATTATTTAGTATTTAATGCAATTATTTTTACATTTGCCTAAATGCAACTTGTGTAGTCACCATTAGACTTTTTCCATCACCAAAACTTTTACCGCTTAAAAAAAGTTTTGTATTTTATAATTCGCCGCAGCGATTTACTGAGAAAAATTATTATCACAAATAAAATTAAGCAATGTCAATAAATTAAGGGATGAAATAAGAAAGAAATCTTTATGTCGAGCAATTTATTGTCAAAAAAAATTGTGGGCGAGCTTATCTAAGCTTAAGTGACTTTTGTTAAAAGTTTAGAGTGATTAATTTGCAACCATTGTAATGCAATTAAAGTATATGCATTATTGATGTGGCCTTGGTCAATTAAATCTAGCGCTTCTTGAAAGGATAGATTTATGACACGAATATCCTCAGCTTCACTGGCTAAGCCATGCAGACCTTGGGCATTTGTCGCATCAATAATGCCACAGAATAAGTGTACTTTTTCATTGCAAACGCCAGGGCTTGTCCAAAAATTATAGACAGGCAATAATTTTTTTATGATTAAACCAGTTTCTTCTAGGGTTTCACGCTTGGCATTGTCTTCCGGCGAACTATGATTATCTAGCATGCCGGCGACACATTCAATGACCCAAGGTGATTGTGAGTTATCTTCGTATAACCCTAAACGAAACTGCTGAACTAAGACGACTCTATCGAGTTTTGCATCAAAGAGTAAAACTGCTACCGCATAAGGACGTTTGAAATATTCGCGAGTGACAATAGGGCTCCAGGGACCAGCAAAGGTTTTAAAGCGCAATTTTAGTTTCTGCAAGATGAAATAACCTTCGTAGACATTTTCACACGCAGTGATTTCAAAATCTTGCGGTTGATAAGGAAATAAATCAATTGTCATAAAGATTATAATCCTGCTGGCCTATCTAAACTTGGTTTAGGACAAGTAATTTTACCTGCGTAAGTACTACATACTGAGTTGCCACTTAAAGTAATCGAGATTCTCTCTTGACCTAAGTTTTGCAGCTGTAAAGCCGACATGGTGGCTAACATGCGTTCATTTAACATGCGTGTTTTGAATAATTCATAGCGCATTTCAACTAATACATACAGCATTTCTCGCTGAATGGTTGCAGGTGTTGCTTTAGTTTCCATTTTTATATACCAGTCGGGATCTTTTAGGCGGCGATAGGCCATATACTTATCAATTGCTAATGGGCTAGCTTCTTTGCGTAATTGCTGGGGAATATTAGCATTCTCCAGAGTTGAACTATTAATATTATTAGGGATTTTTCTAGGGACACGTTCATTATACAGCATATAAAGGTTACTAATGCCCACAGAGTTTTTCGCAGCATAACTCATTAGCTTAACTAAATATTCCGGGATGGCAGATTCAGATAAAGCCGCTTTTAAATTTTCTTTGCTCATACTACTTAAGCTGATCGTCGCCAGTGGTTGTACTTGACCACTCATAAAAGAGATAAATTTTCTTGCTGCTGCAGCTAAGTCATCATCACTTTTACCATCTTTGTCGACAAATTGTGATACTGCAAGCAAACTATCTAAGTTGAAATCTGCTAATGCATTAGGTTTCTTTTTGTCTTGTAGCGCCTTATTATTTTTAGCTTCATAATAAGGTGCATCCAAAGTGCTTTTTTCTAATGCTGCTGCCCCCACAGGAGAGCGTTTAACATCTTTGAAAGCTGAGATTTCAATTCGATTACGCTTGGAAGGTTCGGCTGTGAGAATATTAAAAAGCGCCCTGTCGGTTAAAGTAGGTAATTGTTTTTTCGTTTGTTGATTATTATTTTTTGCAGTGAGGGAAACAAGATTTTTTAATTGTTGGGCAAAGTTTTTAACAACTTCACTGCTAAAATTAGTTTGTTTCGCGGAAGGACTAGGTGCAAAAATAGATAAGTTATCTTTGGGTGTGACAGTCTTTGTTTGGCCTAATATCCCACCTAGTCCTGATTTCTTTTTCTTTTTGGGCAAGTGATTTTCTCCATAGCCACCAACCAGATTTTTAACTGCCTTGGCTGTATCTCCACCACCTTGTGCTAATGAAAAACTGACAAAGCTTAAGCTGATACAGCATGCAAGCAAAATTTTAATGATATTCATAAAGTAAAGCTCTCTATTAAAGTTACCCAGAAGTATGCTTATCGATAAATATTTCCAGGATTAGAAGGTTGATTTGGAGTGGGGGCGTAAATATTAAATAATCCACGTTGTTCTTCTTTTTCTTTCTCTTCTTTAGCTTTTATGCCTTGTTCAAATGCATTTTGTGATGGATTATCTTGTAACGTAGCACCATAAAGATTTTGCGTTGTATTGCCTTGGATATGCCACTGGTCGGTATGAAAACTAAATGGGGTATTATTCGAATTTGAACCTTGGTTGCGTTGTTGTAATTTATTTTCTAAAGGTTTATTCGGGAATTTTTTTGTTGGTTGCACGGTTTGCTGCACCTGTGGTTCTTGTGCCTGTTGTTCGAGTTGTGCTTGAGATTGGTCGCGAAAAATATTCGGTGGTGGGTTTGGATTTTGCACAGTATTATTTTGTGGTGCGACTGGCTCGGTTGGTTGTGGTCGGGTACTTGTATTTGCCTGATTGTTATTTGTTTGCTGAGCATTTTGTTGATCAATAAAATCTTGATATTGTTGTTGCTGTGTTTCGGTTTGATCTAAGCTTTGTTGTCTTAAAGCATCATAGGAAGAAGTCTCTTGTGCAAAAGCCGTCAGGGAAAATAGGCCTAGCGTCACTGTCATAATTAGAACTAGGGGCTTATTCATAATCTTCACCTTCAAAAGCTTTAAGGACCATTTGTAATCGTTCTTCAGAGAACACTCGACCTAATAAGCGTAGACGCTCAAAAACAATATTACGGCGTAAAAATAAGCCGGCTGGATCATCAGTGCTTTTACTGTTTTCTTCAGCGTACATGAGTAATTTTGATGCTGAACCAGGATGTGCAGTATCGATAGCTTGCAGCAGACGTAAAACCCGTGAGGAACCAATAGCGTTAGAAATGGTAATAAAATCATTTTCATGGCCCAACTCGCTCATATCAACATTGGGAATATTATCGAGTTCGTCGCCTAATTGCTTCATTTTGGCTTCTAATTTCTCATTCCCATCCAGTATCCACTTTTCCACACCTTCTAGAAATGTCACTACGCGATAAATCATAGGATCTTGAAAATCATACCAATATTGATGTGAACCTGTAGGACTTAAATCTGGCATTGAATCGTTTTCCGCTGTAACTCATTCATTTTAAATTAATA
>JBCDIY010000100.1:0-5532 GCA_038748435.1 Pseudomonadota bacterium
AAAAAGGCGTGACCTTGGGCAACGCCTTGTGGGAAATAATCTTGGTTCATAATCTACCTAATTGATAAATATAAGTTTTTTAAAATTATTATAATTAATACATAGTCTCATTTGAAAATTTTACTAGACAGTTAGCTACTAGTCAATTATCTAGTAGTCATTTACTAAGTAGATATTTCACTATTAAATTAGAGATTGCACATCCCAGCATACTCCGGTGCCATGTTTGGCCATAAGCCTAATATGTTTATTTTGCCAGAAGGTTTAAAAGTGAAAATGAATGCATCGAAAGGAACGATACAAATGCTGCAACCAGCTGTTGTCGCTAGTCAAAATAATGCTCAAATCTGCGAAAGTAAAAAGCTAAGTTTATGATTTTTCATTAACCAAAAAATGACGACTTGAATTCCGCAAACCGGTTGCTTGCAAATCTTAATATCGGCATCCATACTTTTCCATGTTACCCTTTTTTTAACCCCTTTTGACTACAAGGAGTGTAGAATGAAAATCATTGATGCTGCGAAAAAATCAGGTCAATTCTCGACCTTGGTAAAAATAATTGAGCAAGCAGGCCTAACAGCAACGATTAATAATCAAGGTCCGTTCACCATTTTTGCACCAACCGATGCTGCTTTTAGCAAATTTCCTAAACAATTATTAGAAAAATTAATGTTGCCGGAAAATAATGAACATTTAATTTCGGTATTAGCGCACCATGTCGTATTTGGTCAGCATGAAGCAGATGAAATTGCCAAAATGTCCGAATTACAAACGGTGGAAGGTAGTAATGCACGTATTGAAGCTAATGCACAAAATATCAAAGTCGATGCAGCAAATGTAACGCAATCGGATATTATTGCTGACAATGGCGTAATTCATGCCATCGATGCTGTTATCGTTCCAGAATCAGCGGGTTCTATTCTTAATTGAGCTGTTGATAAATCAAAAAGTGACTTGTCATTGCTGTCATTCCAGAATTTTTGGTTATGTAAGGCCAAAAATATCTGGAATCCAGGTTGTAGCCGGTGTGGAACGAAGTGTAACACCGGGTTTAAGCTGGTGACCCGGTGTTACGCTGCGCTGCACACCGGCTACCTACTGGCTACACTGAGCAAGTGATGGTTTGTACAAAAAAACTCATGTTTGCGTAATTTCTCCTGGATCCCCGCTTTCGCGGGGATGACAAGTCCGGTTTATGCAACAAAGTCGCTTCCGCGGTGATGACAAAGCCGATTTATGCAACAACGCCGCCTTCACTAGGATAGTAGCTTTTATTTATGAAATACCACTGTTGCTCAATTAACATTCATGTAATTTTGTTGGGCTTCGTTCCTCAACCCAACCTACAAAATTAAATTGTATCAAACCCATCCCTGAATATTCGCTTGAATCAATTGACTCATCATAGCAACATGCGCGCTGCTGGCGTTTAGCGCAGGGATATAACGTAAATCTTTACCACCTGCGGCTAAAAAATAACCTTTATTCTCTTCTTGAATTTCTTCCAGTGTCTCTAAACAATCAGCAGCAAAACCTGGACAAATAATATCTACGGTTTTTATTCCTTGTTTTGGTAATTCCTTAAGCGTCATGTCTGTATAAGGTTGCAGCCATTGTTTCGGGCCAAAGCGTGATTGAAACGTTACCATCCATTCTTGCGCTTCTAATTGTAAATGTGCTGCGACTAATTTAGCGGTGGTGAGACATTGTTGTTGGTACGGGTCACCTTGGTCGACAAATTCTTGAGGTAAACCATGAAAAGAGAAAATTAATTTATCTGCTTTTGCTTTAGCTGCCCATGCATTATTAATCGATTCTGCTAAAGCTTTGATATAAGCTGGCGCGTCGTAATAGCTTTTAATTAAACGAATTTCCGGGATATTTTGTTGGCCTTTTAAAACTTCTGCAATTTTGTCGAAAGTCGATGCTGTTGTTGCCGCTGAATATTGTGGATAAAGTGGTAAAACGCAGATTTTTTCGATATTTTTTTTAGCGAAGGTTTTTAAGCTTGCAGCAATTGAGGGATTACCATAACGCATAGCACATAACACTTCAATGTTATCCCCATAAACCAATTTCAATACAAATTGTAATTTATGCTGTTGTTGCTGAGTGATATGTAATAATGGCGATCCATGTTCAGTCCAAATTTTTTTGTAGTCTTTGGCTTTAATTCTTGGTCTTGTTGTTAGGATAATGCCATTTAATATCGGCTGCCATAAGAGTGGAGAGAGCGTTATCACTCGACGATCAGAGAGAAACTCCCGCAGGTAAATACGTAATGCTTTGGACGTTGGCGCATCTGGAGTGCCTAAGTTAGTTAATAAGACGCCAATTTTTTTCATGTCCGAATGCCAACACCCTTGTTAAGTAATCGCAGATTTAATGCGTACAAACCAATGACACATAAGAAGATGATAACAAAAGCCACGGCAATATGTACATCGGTGATACCTAAGATGCCGTAACGAAATGTATTAACGATGTATAGTACCGGATTAGCCAGTGAAACATCTCGCCAAGCATCGGGTAATTGATGAATAGAATAAAATACACCACCGAGATAAGTTAAGGGCGTCAGCACAAAGGTAGGAATAATAGTGATATCATCAAAACTTTTGGAATAAACGGCATTAAGAAAACCGGCGAGTGAAAATAGTAACGCTGTTAATATGACAATTGTCATAGTGATAAAAATATGCTGCACGTGTAAATTGGTAAAAAACAATGCGATGATGGTGATAATAATTCCGGTAATAATGCCTCTGATAACCCCGCCTATGGTGTAACCTAATAAAATTAAACTATTGGGTGTTGGCGAAACGAGTAATTCTTCAACACTGCGTTGAAAACGAATGCCGTAAAATGAAGAGACGACATTCGCATAGGAATTAGTGATAATCGACATCATAATTAGTCCTGGCGCCATAAATTGCATAAACGGCACACCTTCCATCTTACCGACACGCGAGCCGATCAAACTACCAAAGATAACAAAATATAATGTCATCGTGATCATTGGTGGAAGCAATGTCTGCATCCATAAACGTGAGAATCGATGAATTTCATTCATCACAATGGTTTGAAAAGCGATTAATTTGACTTTAAACATGTTTGCTCTCAGGTGCTTGGGTTAATTTAAGGAACAATTCCTCTAAGCGATTACTTTTGTTACGTAAGCTGACTACATCGATGGCTTGTGCTGATAATGCCGAGAATACATCGTTGATCGACTGACCTTGTTCAATATCAACTTCTAAGGTTTTATTATTAATTAACCGTAGGTTCATGTCTTTTATTTCCGGCAACTGACTTAAGTTTTTATTGATATCTAAAACAAATGTTTGAATGTTTAATTTTCGTAGTAAATCTTGGGTTAACCCTTGCTCGATGATACGGCCATGATTGATGATGGCAATTTCGTTACATAAATATTCAGCTTCTTCCAAATAATGTGTTGTTAAAATAATCGTTGTGCCTTTGGCATTCATTTCTTTTAAAAAGTTCCACATCATGCGGCGTAATTCGATATCTACGCCGGCGGTCGGTTCATCCAAAATTAATAGAGGTGGTTCGTGAACCAGCGCACGGGCGATCATCAAACGGCGTTTTTGACCACCAGATAGAAACCGCACTCTATCTTCACGCTTTTCCCAAAGTCCGAGTTTTTTTAAATATTTTTCCGAACGTTCGAGTGCCAGTTTACGTGGAATGCCGTAATATCCAGCTTGTTTGACTAAAGTACGAATCACCGTTTCAAATATACTAAAATTATATTCTTGGGGCACGATACCAATGCAGGCTTTGGCATAATCTGGAGCCTTATCAAAATCATGATCAAACACAAACACTTTGCCTGCAGTTTTATTGACAATCGAAGTGATAATGCCAATCGTTGTCGATTTGCCAGCACCATTTGGACCCAGTAAACCGAAAAATTCACCTTTTTTTATGGTAAGATCAATGCCATGCAAAGCGACAAAGTTATTTGCATAGGTTTTTTGTAAGTTTTTGATTTCTAGTGCGTTGGTCATAAGCTAAATTAATAAAATTAGTCAGTGAGGCTATTATTGTACACTATTTTACTTAATAAAGAATTAACGTTATGCCATCAAATTTAGAAATATTTCCTAGTCAAAGCCAAAGCTTTTTCTTGTCTGGGCCCGCAGGGCAGTTACAGTGTCATATAGATTATCCACAACCATTACGTGATGCAGCGATGCGTCAAGGGATCGTCATTGTCTGTCATCCACACCCGCTACATGGTGGCACTATGACTAATAAAGTTGTAACTACGGTGGCACGTAGTTTTAATCATTTAGGCTTACCAAGCATACGCTTTAACTATCGTGGTGTGGGTGAAAGTGCTGGAAGCTATGGTGATACTATTGGTGAGGCAGAAGATTTACGTGCTATCTTAACTTGGATACAAACGCATCGGCCTGATTATCCTATCTATCTTGCCGGCTTTTCTTTCGGTACCGTTGTGGTTTCGCGAGTTGCAATGAATCCAGTCATTAAACAATTATTACTTATTGCACCGCCGGTAAATCATTATGATTTTACTAGCTTGCCTAAACCAGTGTGCCCGCGTTTTGTCGTCATCGGTGAAGTGGATGAAGTTGTGCCTTGCAAAGAAGTCGAAGCTTGGGTAGAAGTAGCAAAGCCGCAGCCTAAACTTATCACTGTGGAAGAAACCAGTCATTTTTTTCACAGTAAATTGATTACTCTTAAAGATATCATCGTCACCCACTATCAACCTTTAATCGTTGAGTTGTAGTTTTTCTATCAGTGAGAGAAAAAATTCTTCTGACCATACCTTAATACCTGCATGTTCAGCAATAAACGGATAAATATCCGCCTTTGCATTAGTGAAATCTGTGGTTTGAATTTTCTCTTTAAGGAGTTTTTTTAAGTCAGTTTTGTTAAATTTTTTTTGTTTTGGCCAAGCGCTTGATTGAATCAAGCGCTGTTTTAGATGGTTTAGATTGACAGGAATATTTTGTGAAATATACCATACAAAATCATACCAATCTCTGCCTTTTACTCGTATTACCCAAGGTCTGCACAAAATAGCGTGGATTTTGCCAGCAAATAAATCAGCTTGAACAAATGTTTTGATAGAGAATGGGATTAGTTGGAGAAGAAATTTTGTTTCTGTTTGAAACTCACCGGGTGGATTTGTATCAACTTCCATTTTAATTTTTATTGTTTGCATCGGGTGAATATTTTTAACAATGTCTTTTGGTGCTTGAATTTTAATGAGTTGTTTTTTTGAATCCGCTTTAATAAAAGCAGATTCAATGTTTGACGCTATTGGTTTAATTTTTTGATTGACCATCGCCTCAAAGCCAAATCCAGCCAGTTCATTGGTAATAGCTTTATTATAAGGTGTTAAATCAAACTCATTAGTTGGAGTTAACAATGAAAAATCTAAATCTTCTGAAAAACGATTCAGACTATATAATATTCGCAATGCTGAACCACCATAAAAAGCAGCTTTTTCAAAAAATTTTGCTCGCCATAATCCAA
>JBCDIY010000101.1:0-5457 GCA_038748435.1 Pseudomonadota bacterium
GTTGGTATTACTATTGAGGTAGTTGATTTGCTGCTGTGTTAACACAGCAGCAAATCAACTACCTCAATAGTAATACCAACCCAGAAATCAGCTTAGCTGAAAATTTCATTGAAAATGCTATCGGTTACTATGGTATGCCGCTTGGTGTTGCGGCACACTTTCTGATTGATGAAAAATATTATCCAATTCCTATGGCAGTCGAAGAAACTTCCATCATCGCCGCTGCAAGCAAAACGGCAAAATGGATTCAACAACATGGGTATATTGAAACTAAAACCTTATCAAACAGTTTGATCGGCCAAATTCAAATTGCCAAAGTCAAAGATTTTTCTAAACTAGAAAAAGTGATAGCTAAAGATAAAGCACTCTTAATCAATTTAGCCAACGAACAAGTCGCACAAGGTTTAGTCAATCGTGGTGGTGGCGTTATCGATCTTGAATTAAGAAAATTAGATCGACCTGATGGTTTAACCATGGCAGTGATTCATGTATTAGTCGATGTTTGTGATGCCATGGGCGCAAATATCGTCGACCAAATTTGTGAATACTTAAAAACTCCGATTGAAGCACGCACTGGCGAAACGATTACTATGTGCATCTTATCGAATTTATCCGATACCAAACTCACTCAAGCCAAGGTGGTTTTAGAAAATATTGATACCGAACTGGCTGAAAAAATTCACGAGGCTTCTATCTTTGCTGAAATCGATCCTTATCGTGCGACAACGCACAACAAAGGCATCTTAAATGGTATTGACCCTGTCCTAGTTGCCACCGGCAATGACTGGCGCGCTGTCGAAGCTGGCATACATGCTTACTCAGCCCGTGATGGTCAATATCGTGCGATCAATACCTGGCGCTATGATGGTCAAAGATTGGTGGGTAAACTTACTGCACCCATTTGTGTTGGCATTGTCGGAGGCGTCACACTTTTACATCCGATTGCAAAAATCTCATTAAGCATGCTCAATGTAAGTAGTGCGGCAGAACTCGCCCGGGTGATTGCTGCCGTCGGCTTGGTGCAAAATCTTGGAGCGATTCGTGCTCTGACCACATTCAAATTTATGACCGGACATATGAAGTTGCATCTTACTAACCTCTGCTTAAGTGCAGGCGCGAACAAACATGAAATTCCTTTACTGCAAAAACGCTTGCAAGAAATTTTAACCAACGAAAAACGAATCTCATTGACTCATGCAAATCGTGAACTTAATCAGATACGTGCCACGCAAACCGCGGAAATAGTGAAACTCAAAGGATGAAACCAGCAAATTTAAATTTTATCAGTGTTGGCAGCAAAACTTTTTTACTCGGTGAATATGCCGCGCTTGAACAAGCACCTGCCCTTCTCGCTTGCACTAAACCACGTTTTTATCTGGAAATCAAACCAAAAAGTCATCGTTATGAACCACATTTTGCGCAATTTGATCTTGCCAGTCCTGCTGGCAAATATCTTGCGAAACATTATCAAGAATTTAAAAATTATGAACTTGATTTTTTTGATCCTCACTTTGGTAAAGGTGGTTTAGGCGCTTCAGGTGCACAATTTATTTTAGTCTATATTGCACATCAGTGTACGATTCTTGGTAAAGATCCAAAAACCATTCCAATCGATTTAATCAAAAATTCTTATTTACGCCACGCTTACCGTGGTTTAGGTAAAGCACCGAGCGCCTATGATATTTATGCCCAGACCTTAGGTAATCTGGCTTTTATCGATCCACAAAATAAATTAGCCCAAACACAAAAATGGCCATTCGATAAATTAGCGTTTCTGTTAGTCAGGACAGGCATAAAAATTTCCACCCATGAGCACCTTAAGTTTATCAAAAATATTAATGCTGAACCGTTAGAAAAGATCACTCGCTTTGGTTATAATGCACTTAGCAAAAAAAACGCCAGACAATTTATTGAAGCAGTTTATCAATATCAAATTGCGTTACAAGAACAAAAATTCACTCATGAAAAAACTTTGCAACTGCTAAAAAAGATTCGTTGTAACCGTTATGTACACGCTGTCAAAGGTTGTGGTGCATTAGGCGCTGATGTACTATTAATTCTTTGTGATAAAGAAAAATTTGAAGATCTGACCAACTGGTTAAACTTAGATGGTATTAAAATCGTTGCTAGTTCTGAACAATTAACCGCGGGTTTAATGATAGAAAAATCACGGCAAGCTGCAGTATGAAACATTTAGCTAGTGCTCCTGCAAATATCGCTTTAATTAAATATATGGGCAAATCAAGCACGCAAAAAAACTTGCCTGCTAATCCATCATTTTCTTACACTCTAGACAATTTACGTTGTTTCGTCGAATTAGAATTGCATGGAGCAGATAAAGATATTTATCAACCGCTAACCCACCCTGATTGTCAGCAATATAAAACTGAACTTAAAGCGGCCGCCATGCAACGCTTTTTAAAGCATTTCAGTTTTTTAAAACACCAGTTCGATGTTAAAGAAAATTTTATCGTGCGTTCGGCGATTAATTTCCCAATGAATGCGGGTTTAGCGAGTTCTGCAGCAAGTTTTGCCGCATTAACGCGCTGTGCCTGTGAATGCTTTAGCCAATTAAAAAATCAGCCGTTATTGTCGATTAACCAACAAGCTCAACTCAGTCGTCAAGGTTCCGGTTCTTCTTGCCGCTCGTTTTATTCACCATGGTGTTTATGGCAAGACGAGCTAGTAGAACCTGTGGCTTTACCCTATGAATCGCTACATCATCAAGTGATTTTAATCGAAAATCAACCAAAAAAAATCTCTTCTAGCCAAGCTCATGAGCGTATTCCAACTAGTCTACTGTATGCTGCACGACCAAAACGCGCCACAACGCGTTTACAACACTTGCTCGATGCTTTAAAACAACAAGCTTGGCAACAGGCTTATGAAATCGTCTGGCAGGAATTTTGGGACATGCACGTGTTATTTGAAACCTCACAGCCTCCCTTTGGATATATGCAAGCAGAATCACTCGCTGCCTTGATCCAACTTCGAGATATGTGGCAACAATACCAAGACGGGCCATTGATTACTATGGATGCCGGTTGCAACATTCATTTACTCTATCGAGCCGATCAAACGCAATTGATGGATATCATCAGTGCAAAATTTGCGGTTCTCTAAACTTAAGTAGGTACAATAATCTACGTTCCTCCGTTTTTTAAAAAGGAGGACAGGTGGGATTTTCTGCTGACTAGGTATCACTTCTCATCACAAATATTGACAAATCTCCCCTAACCCCTCTTTTGAAAAAAGAGGGGGACAGTGGTTATAAACTGCCATTTCATTATTCAAACAATGCGCGACTATTAATGATTTTATGTCCAAGTATTTGACTAATAACATATCGCAACAAGTGCTTAGCATCTTGTAATTGCGAACGGTTAGAAAATTTTTGTTTAGCTAACGCTAATAAATTAGCGCCTAAGAAGGGATAAGCTTTAGTTTCTGCTGCTTGAGTCAAATCTGCTGCAAGCAAACCTTTGTCATATTGATAATGGTAATAACACTCAGCCTGAACTGGTTGATTTTGACAATACTCTAACTGTAATTCATATCCTAATTCTTTTAATAACTGTAATTCAAAACAACGTAAATTAACTTCAATTGACTGCGATTGACTTAATGCCGTCAACGTTATTTGGTAAGCGATAAATAACTCTGGATGCGGATCCTCTTTGGCGAGTAGTTTTAACAATAATTCATTTAAATATAAGCTGCTTAATAAAGCTGGGCCTTGGAGTTTTAATAATTCTCCATGAATTTGTGCATCGCGTAACGTTTGCAACTCCCGTCTACCACTAAATTGTATCTGCAATGGTACGAATGGTTGTAAAATACCGCGGAAAGGTGATTTGGCACGCTTAGCACCTTTGGCAACTGCAGTAATCCGTCCTAGTTTTTCGGTAAAAAATTCAACGATGAGACTGGTTTCACGATACGCTCGCGTATGTAATATAACAGCTTTATGAAATTCAAACTGCTGCATCATCATCGCTGTGATAACCTAAACTCGTTAAAGCGCGTATATCATCGGTCCAGCCAGATTTTATTTTGACCCAAAGATTTAAATAAATTTTTTGGTTAAATTGATTTTCTAAATCGAGACGCGCTAATCTGCCTAATTGTTTTAACTTTTCACCATTTTTACCGATGATAATCACTTTTTGTCCTTTTCTTTCTACCCAAATGATTGCATGGATGTGCAGAATATTTTTTTCTTGCTTAAAGGTTTGAATTTCAACTGTTAAAGTATGCGGGACTTCTTGGCCTAAATGTCGCATCAATTTTTCGCGGATGATTTCACTCGCTTGGAAGCGTTTGCTTTTATCGGTGATTTGTTGTTTAGCATATAAAAATGGTGAAGCCGGCATCGCTTTAGTAATGATATCTTCTAGCTCAGCTGTCCCTTGTTGGTTTTTGGCAGAAATCAAAAGAATATGTGGCACGTCTAAATTTGCTTGATCCAGTTTTTGTTTCAAGCTCTCAAGCTTTGGTAATAGTGCTGTTTTATCTTTAATGGTATCGATCTTATTTAATGCAATGATCAATGGCAGTTTACTTTGAGTCAATTTCGCCAGAATATAATCATCTTCTGCATGCCATTGATTGGCATCTAGCAGCCACAAAACCACATCTACCGATTTAATCGCCTGTAAAGCTTGGCTGACCATAAATTCGTTAATTTTGTGTTTGGTTTTTTGATGTAATCCTGGCGTGTCGCAATAAATGATTTGTACCGTAGCATGCGTTTTAATACCGTATATTTTATGGCGGGTGGTTTGCGCTTTACGCGAAGTAATACTAACTTTTTCGCCAATTAAGTGGTTAAGCAAGGTGGACTTGCCAACATTCGGTCGGCCGATAATGGCGACAAAACCACAATATGTTTGCTTGAGTTCATTCGTCATTTTTTAATAACTGTAAATAGTTTTCTGCGGCTTTTTGTTCTGCTTTGCGTCGACTTGTGCCCTTACCTTCACTCACTAAAGCTAAACCTTCTACCTGACAGGCAATAAAAAACGTTTGCGCGTGGGCTTCACCCTCAATTTTTACAATTTGATAATTTGGTAAAGGATAATGTCTAGCTTGTAAATATTCTTGCAGTTGAGTTTTAGCATCCTTTAAATTTTTTACCGACAAACGCTGCAACCGATCACCATACCAATGATTCACCACCTGACAACATACTTGGTAACCTTGATCCAGATAGATAGCTCCGATAATTGCTTCCATGGCGTCTGCCAAAATTGATTTACGATAGGCACCTCCAGAACGCTTTTCTCCGGTACCTAAGCGAATATAATTACTTAAAGAAAATTCTTGAGCTAATTTTGCCAAGGCTTCACCATTGACTAACGAAGAACGCAAACGACTTAATTCACCTTCTTTATAATTCGGGAAATGTTGAAATAACGCTTGTGCAACGATCAATCCAAGCGCCGCATCACCTAAAAA